>JANXWU010000449.1 GCA_025350985.1 Spartobacteria bacterium
GTATAAGTGTAAGAAATCGTGTGATTCCGAGTGTTTCGACCGTGCTCAGTTAAACTGGTGGATTCCTTGGATCAACGCACTGGGATCGGTTGCGAGATTCCCCACTTCGCTGCGCTTCGGTCGGAATGAGACGCGTTTCAAATTGCACGGTTACTCCCCGTCCGCGCCCTTCGTAACCGGGTGAACTGTCTCCTTTGGATACCCCATTTTTAACATATCAAGATTTCATGATATCTTGATATGTTTTTGACAACACGGCGGACGATTTTAGATTACGTGCTCTAACCCATGTCCAAAACTTCCGCCGCTCAAGAAGCTCATCCGATTGAGCGTTTGCTCGCTGAGCGCATCGTCATTCTCGACGGCGCAATGGGGACAATGGTGCAGCGATACAAATTGGCGGAGGCGGATTATCGCGGCGTGCAGTTTGCGAATCATCCCAGCGATTTGAAGGGCAACAACGATCTGCTTTGCCTGACGAAGCCGGAGGTGATCGAGGAAATTCACACCCAGTATCTTGCCGCCGGTGCGGACATCATTGAGACGAACACGTTCAACGCGCAGACGATCTCGCAGGCGGACTACGGGCTGGAGCACATCATATACGACCTGAATGTCGCGGCGGCGAAAGTCGCGCGGCGTGCGGCGGACAAATTTGAAAATCGTTTCGTCGCCGGTGCGATCGGACCGATGAGCAAGACGCTGACTATCTCGCGCGACGTGAACGATCCGGCGAAACGCGAGGTGACATTCGATCAGGTGAAAACCGCTTACGCCGAGCAGGTGCGCGCGTTGCTTGATGGCGGAGTCGATCTGCTGCTGGTCGAAACGATTTTCGACACGCTGAATGCGAAGGCCGCGCTGTTCGCGATTCAGGAAGTGTTTGAAGCGCGGACTGCGGAACGCGGAGCGCGGAACAACGAAGCGTCCTCTTCGTTCCGCACTCCGCGTTCCGAGTTCCGCGTTCCCGTGTGGGTTTCGGGCACAATCACCGACTTGAGCGGTCGCACGCTGACCGGCCAGACCGTTGAAGCGTTTTGGATTTCCGTCTCGCACGCGCCGCTGTTGAGCGTCGGCCTGAATTGCGCGCTCGGGCCGAATGAAATGCGGCCTTACATTGAGGAGCTGTCGCGCGTCGCGCCGATTTTCGTCAGCGCATATCCCAACGCCGGACTGCCGGATCCACTCTCGGCGACAGGTTTTCCAGAAACGCCCGAATCGCTCGCGCCGCAGCTCCGCGACTGGGCGCAGCAAGGCTGGCTGAACATCGTTGGCGGTTGTTGCGGTACCACACCGGATCACATCCGAGCGATCGCCGACGCGGTGCGCGATTGCCCGCCGCGTAAGCTCCCACAGATCGAACCGTGGACGCGCGCGAGCGGACTCGAGCCGCTCGTCGTCACGCCCGACATCGGATTTCTCATGGTCGGCGAACGCACGAACATCACCGGCTCGCCGAAGTTCTCGAAGCTCATCCTCGCGGGCGATTTCGACGGCGCGCTGGCGGTCGCGCGGCAGCAGGTGCTCGGCGGCGCGAACATCATCGACATCAACATGGACGAGGGAATGATCGATGGCGAAGCGGCGATGACGCGCTTCCTGAACCTCATCGCGAGCGAACCGGACATCTGCCGCGTGCCGATCATGATCGACAGCTCGAAGTGGAGCGTGATCGAGGCCGGACTGAAATGCGTGCAGGGAAAGTGCATCGTGAATTCGATCTCGCTGAAAGTCGGCGAGGAGGAATTCAAACGCCACGCACGGCTCGTCCGGCGTTACGGGGCGGCGACGGTTGTGATGGCTTTCGATGAACGCGGCCAGGCCGATTCGCTGGAGCGCAAAATTGAAATCTGCGCGCGCGCCTATCGCATTCTGACCGAGGAATGCGGGTTCCCCGGCAGCGACATTATTTTCGACCCAAACATTCTCACCGTCGCGACCGGACTTGAGGAGCACAACAACTACGCGGTCGATTTCATCGAGGCGACGCGATGGATCAAAGCGAACTTGCCGCATGCGAAAGTCAGCGGTGGCGTATCAAACATTTCGTTTTCGTTTCGCGGAAACAATCACGTCCGCGAGGCGATGCACTCGGCGTTTTTGTATCACGCGATCCGCGCCGGACTGGACATGGGAATCGTCAACGCGGGACAGCTCGCGGTTTACGAAGAGATCCCGAAAGACCTGCTCGAACTCGTCGAGGATGTGCTGCTCAACCGCCGGTCAGACGCCACCGAGCGGCTTGTCGATTTCGCGGAAAAAATAAAAGGCAAAGGCAAAGCTGCCGCGAAAGAGGACGAAGCCTGGCGCAGCGGAACCGTCGAGGAGCGGCTCTCGCACGCGCTGGTGAAGGGCATCGTCGAGTTCATCGATCAGGACACTGAGGAGGCGCGGCAAAATTGCGCGAAGCCACTGCACGTCATCGAAGGCCCGCTGATGGCGGGCATGAGCATCGTCGGCGATTTGTTTGGCGCTGGAAAAATGTTTCTGCCGCAGGTCGTGAAGAGCGCGCGTGTGATGAAAAAAGCGGTCGCGTATCTGATGCCGTTCATGGAAGCCGAGAAGACGGTGGATTCGAAACCGCAGGGCCGCATGGTTATCGCGACCGTGAAAGGCGACGTGCATGACATCGGCAAGAACATCGTCGGGGTCGTGTTGCAGTGTAACAATTACGACGTGATCGACCTCGGCGTGATGGTGCCGTGCGAAAAAATCCTCGCCGCCGCGATTGAGAAAAAGGCGGACGTGATCGGCCTGAGCGGACTCATCACGCCGTCGCTCGACGAGATGGTTCACGTCGCGCAGGAAATGCAGCGGCAGGGTTTCACGATTCCGCTTTTGATCGGCGGTGCGACGACAAGCAAGGCGCATACGGCGGTGAAAGTCGCGCAGCATTACGAAAACCCGGTTCTGCATGTGCTTGATGCTTCGCGCGCGGTGGGCGTCGTCAGCTCGCTGTTGAGCGATGAACTGAAGCCAG
>JANXWU010000451.1 GCA_025350985.1 Spartobacteria bacterium
GCGGCGCGCGATTCGGCCGCCAACATCGCCACCTGCGCAATGCAACTCAACCTCCAAAAACTCGCCAAGGAGTAAACGCACATGTCCGTCAACAACTATTCCGGCAACGGCAGCACGATGACCTTCGGCGTCGGTGTGGTCCCGCTCGTCGATCTGCACCAACCGAACGATCCGGCAACCTTCGACACCACCGGCATGGCCGACGGCACGCACACCAGCGGCGCGGGACTGCCCAAGAACTCCTTCACGGCCTCCTTCTTGGGATCGAAGTGTCCCAAGGCGGGCGCCATCGCGAACGTCGCGGTGAACATCAAGGGCGGCGGCGCGGGAGACATCGCCAAAAGCTACGGCAAGGCCCTCATCACGCAGATGAGCGTCTCGGGCCGGAAGGACGGCCGAATTGAAGGGAACTTCACCGCCGTGGCAGGTGCCGACGCCTTGACGGCCGGCAGCTATTCCGCCGGCGCCGTCGGCGACCTGGGTTTCAACGGCACGTCGGTGACCTTCGGATCGGCCCTGATCGGCTTGCAGTCCGTAAACTACACGTCGAGCGCCGCGCCCATCGACTGCACGGGTGCCGGAGACACCGACACCCTCTCCGCGCCGGGCATCAAGGAAGAGTCGGTCACCGTGACCTGTCTGGGCGGCTTGCAGGGCTTGGACGTCAAACATACCGCCGCCCTGGCAATCGCTTGGAACGACGGCGGCAGCAATGGGAGCTTCGACCTGGCCATCCTGGTCTCTACGCATCCCGGCGCGGCGATCGACGGCCAGACCACCACGGAATTTACTTTCAAGCCATTCCGGGCGACGAGCTGATAACCGTCCCTTCAACGCTTTCGCCTTTCCAGCAACACCACTTAACATCCACCGCGCGCCATGTCCTTACTCGATAAAATTCTCAACCGATCCAACAACGGCCCGGTCCCCGTTCCCACGCCCGAGTGGCCCGCGCTCGACGGCACGCTCTTCGTACGCCGGCTCAGCCCGACGGAGCGCGTCGAGTTCGACGCCGAGTCGGGCAAGCAGCAAGCCACCAGCGGCGCGGCCTTTCTTACATTTACGGCGCTCTACTGCCTGATCGCCGGCGACGGCAGCCGGGCCTTCGGCAATAACGACTGGCCGAAGCTGGTCGACGATCCGGGCAGCGGTTCCGCCATCGACCGCGCCTTCGATCTGGCGGACGATCTCAACACGTTGAGCAGCGGCGCACGGGACCGACTGAAAAAAAAATACGAGAGTGTCGCCGGCTCCGCCAGCACCTCGACATCGCCCGCGACAATCGAGTAACGCTCGATGAACTCTGGCGGCGCTGGGGCGACGAACTGCCGCTGTGGGAAGCGGCCTACGAACTGGACCCGCCCCTGGCGGAACGCATCGAGAACGCGGCCTGGAAACTGGCCTGCTCGATGCGCAGCAAGCAGACTATTTACCGCACTGAATTCGACGGCCGCGAAAAGCTGGCCGTGCCGCGGCAGTCGAACCAGGAAATGGCGGACGAGGCCGCGAAGATCGAGGCCACCTGGCCGCACGGAACCGGGAAGTGATTCATGGGCAGCGTCGGCAATAAACTCATCATCCCGCTCGTCTCGACGTTCGACCCGTCGGGCATCGTCGCCGCCAAGGCCGGCCTGAAGGAGCTTTCCCAGACCAAAATCGCTTCTTCCGGCGGCGGGGGAGCTGGGGCGGCTTCCGGCGGGGACTCGTCCACGCGGTCGTCGCATGCCGATGACGCCGATCGGATCTTCGAGAAGACGCGGACCGCCAGCGAAAAGTACGAATACCAGGTCCGCAAGTTGGACGACCTCCACAAGCGGGGCGCGATCAGCACCGAAACCTATCACCGCGCGCAGAAGCAAGCCGCGGACGAGCTGCCCAAGTCGCCCGGCCTCGGCAGCCGGATCGCCGGCGGCGTCCAAGGCGCCGCGGGGATGGTGGGCGGACCGGTCGCCGATATCGCCAACCTGGCGTTCTCTTCGTCCGCCGGCGGCGCCGTTGCCGCCGTGGGGGCGGTCGCCATCTGGCAGAAACTCGCCGGCGGCGCCCGCGAACTACGCATGGAGTCGCAGAAGCTTGGCACGAGCACGACCTATTATCAGTCGCTCGGCGCGGCGGCGCGGTCCGCCGGTCACAGCATGGACCTTCTCGTCGGCGGCATCGAGAACTTGCAAGGCCGCTCCAAGGGCGCCCTGAGCGGCGATCGCGCTCAACAGAGCTTCTTCGCTTCGATCGGGTTGAGCCGCGAGGATCTCGAGCGCGGCATGGACGACACCGATTACCTCGCCAAGAAAGTCGCCGGCCGCGGCCTGACCGCCGGCCAGAAGGTGCAAGCCTTCGGCAGCGCGGCGGCAGCAGACGCAATCCGGAACGCTTCGGGCGGCAGTTCCGTGGCGATGAGCGCCGCGCAGCGGCAGGCCCTGGCCGACACGCATTTCGACGCCGAATCGGCGAAGTCCGGCGCGTTGAAAGCCGCCGGCATGGTAGCCGAAGCGTTCAAGGGCATCGGGATGTTGATCGGCGACAGGCTCGGCGGCGGCAACCGCTCGGGCGCCGACATTCAAAAGGACATGGACCGCGAAGCGGCAGGGAACGAGCGCGCGGAGCGCGAGGGAAAAGTCGAAGCGCACCGTCGCGACCAGGCCGCGGCCCTCAGCGCCTCGCTCGCGGCACCCGACGTTCAGGCCGAACAGGATCGGCTGGATCGATTGCCGTTTGAGCAGTACATGACCGGTCGCGACGTGGACCGGGCCGAGACCCAGACCCGCAAGCGGCTCTATGCCGCACAAGCACCCGACAACCGTTGGGAGGAGAATCTGGACAATGCCCAGAACGTCTCCCGACGCGAGCACGACGAAGGGACGATCGACGATCGTCGCTATGCCCAACGCCGCGTGAACCTCCGCGCCGAGGCCGCGGCTCAGGCCGCGCCCACGCTTTCCAACGCGGCCAACATCCAGGAGCAAATCGGCATCGCCGCGCAGCAGTACCAGGCGATCGCCTCGAGTAGCAGCCGGTCGCCGGCGGAGCGGGACCGCGAAACGACCGCCAACGATCGCTCCCTGGTCGACAAGCTGACCGACTATGCCGAGTCGATCACGCGCAGCGGCAACCTGGCAGGCGCCTACGACGCCAACAGCGTGGGCGGTTATTCGCAGCAGGTCTCGGCGGAATACGGCATGGCGCAATCGCAGGACAGCCTCAAGATGGTCGAGATGTTGATTAAGATCGCGGAGAACACCGGCCGCATGAGTAACGAGCAGGGCGAAGCGGTGCTGGGCCAGCTAGGCTTCCGCACCAAAGACATTTTCGGCGCGGCGGGAGGTGACTGATGGCCAGCAATGCCTATTGCCGATATGCGAATCGCACCGCGAACCGCCGCGCCGGCCTGCGTTACGACGTCTCCGAGATCTGGATCGTCCCGGACATCCAGAACACGGGCAGCCCCAGCGGCGGCGACTCGAACGACTGGAAGCATGCGTGGCAGTCTGAAGCCCTCGCGGCGGAAAAACTCCCCAAGCCGGGCAACGTCAACGCCGATGGCGGTCTGGTCTGCGTCTCGGTCAGCCCTAAGAGCTGCGATGACCAGGGCACCGCGTACGTCGATGTACGTTGGCAGGAAGACCCGCTCACGCTGCCTACCGAGGTCCACTATTTCAGCGGCAGCAAAACGCGGCCGGCGTGGCAGGGCGTGGCCATGGATCCGGGCAACGTGCCCAACGACGGCGAGTCGGGCGAACTGTGGGACTTCGATCCCACCGAGGACATCCGCAACTCGGCCGGCGACCGATTCAATCCACCGCTCGCGTACGACGTTCCGCTGGAACGCGTGGAAATCTGCTTCCACGCCTCGCTCTTGTGGCACGATACGGGCGAAACGTCCGACGGATCGACCAACTTCTCGGGCAACTGGGAAAAATATTTGAAGCGTTGGAACAAGAGCGATTTCACGGTCGTACAGGTCGATCCCGACAACGATCAAAACAGCAGCACGCGGACTTTCCCCAAAGGATCGCTGATGCTCGTCGACAAGCGCGCGCCGCTCGTGAAAGAACCGTACTACCATCGCCTCGTGACGCTCGCTTTCCTTTACGATCCCGATCTGTGGGGCACGCGGATCCCCGACATGGGGCCGCGCTGCTACAAACACGCCTCGGTCGATGCGGGCGGCAACTCCGTACTGGCGCCGTGGCCCGGCAACGGGCTCGGCCCGGTCACCGATGCCATGGGCCGCCCCTATTCGGGCGTGGCGGAACTCGACGGCGCGGGCAACCAGTTGCTCCCCGACCACGACGGCCACATGCCGTCGGCCGTCATTTACCAATGGTGGCCCGTCAACGATCTGAACGAGCTACTGTCGGCCGAGTTCGACGACCTCGACCTTTTTACCCCAGAGCGAGTCATGTCCGGAGCAGACGCATGAACATCACGGTCACCAGCCGCGTGAATATTGAAACGGTGGAGATCCTCACGCTGGGCCGCGGCGGCAAGCCCACGATCACCCACAAGGACATTTCGGAAAGCCGACATCTCACCTCCGCCAGCACGCCCTCGGTCGCGCAGATCAGCGAGTTCCAGGTGGCTCTTTCCGGCGGCTCCGCGACCGTCGACCTGCTGAATCTGATTGGCACCCAAGGCCAGACGCTGGCCGCCACGGGACTAAAAATACAAAAAATCAAGGTGACCAACGCCAACGGCAACGCCCTTCAGATCGCCCCGGCCGGCAGCAACGGCTATGGCCTGTCGATGACCGTGCCCCCGCAAGGCATCGGCTACATCGAAAGCGCAAGCTTGATGGCTGCCATCGGCAGCACCGCGCACTGCCTCAGCCTCACCGGCACCGGCGCGCAGGTTTCCTCCTGGACGATCATTTTGGGATAGTTGTCGGTCGTCCGCTTCATAATCCCCCACCCCAATCCCCACACCACCGACCATGTCTCGCGGCGACGAACACAATCCAGCCTCATCGAGCGAACACGTCCGCCGCATGTTCGAGTCCTGGTACCACGCGCCGCGCGGCCCGGAGCCGGCAGGCAGCGCGCCCTGGACGCCACTGCCCGAGGCGAGCCTGGTTCCCTTCGAGCTCTACGATGACCTGTCGCCCGGCGGCGATGGCCACTATTGGCCGCTCCAGGCCGACCTCACCCGCGATGAATCGATCGGCCCGCCCAGCGGTACCGTCCACGACGACATCCTCAAAAACGCGCGGGCCTACGGCACCAATCACGGCGCGGGCATAATAAACGGCGCGCGAGGCTGGGGCCTGCCGATGGCCGACGGCGGTCTCCACATCGTCGCCATCCAAAAAGTGGCCACGCTCTGCTTCGCGAAGACGACCTCCGGCGTCGCCGCGGGCGACGCGACCTTTCGCGTCGACCACCTGCTGGCCATCAATGGCGACGCGACCCCGGTGAGCGGGAGCACCAGCCTTGAAGTCGCGAACAACGCCTGGTCCGGCGCGGCAGGCACGTGGGTCGTCATTGGCGAACCCGGTATGAGCGGCCAGTGGCGCTTGGTCTCCGCCCCCATCGCGACCCAACCCATCGCGCTGCAAGCCGATGCGCGGTTCGACGCCGCCACGGGCACGCTGGAGAAAAAAAGTCGCACGGTCTACGTCGTCGACGCCGATGACGCAGGTGCCTGGGAAACCGTCGTCGCCGCATCGCCGGCCGCCAGCGACGAGCAGCGCGTCGACGCCACCGTCGGCACGCCCACCATCGATCGCGGCACTTCGGTCTTCGGCCAGGTGGTCCATTTAACGGCCACGGTCGCGAAGGCCGATTCGACGGTCGTGGCCGATCCGTCCGGCAACGTCACGTTCATTTCCGACGGCACGCCGATCGGCAGCGGGCTCGTAGGATCGGGCGGAGTCGCCACACTCGATATCGCCTTGCCCGCCAACGCGACTTTCCTGTACGGCTTGTACGACGGCGATTCGACTTTCAATCAGGCCTACAGCGGCCCCCTGAGCGTGACCGTGAATCGCGACGCCACGACCACCACGCTGACCAGTTCCTCCAGCAGCTTCGCCTACGGCAGCTACGTCACGCTCGCAGTCACCGTGGCGGTGACCGCGCCGGGCACGGCCGCGCCGGCCGGCCTGGTGACGATCTACGATGGCTCCACGCAGCTGCGGACGGTGCGCATCGCTTCCGGCAGCGCGAGCGTTTCCGACATCGTATTGCACGCGGGAACGCACAGCGCACTGCATGCGGTTTACGCGCCCGACTCGGGCTGTCCCTGCACTGCGTCCACGTCGAGCAATGTCGCGGTCGCGGTGACCAAGGCCGTTCTCTCCGGCACCGTCCGGGCAACGACAAAAATCTACGGTGCCGCCAATCCGGCCTTCGCGATCGACTGGACCGGCTTCGTGTGGGGCGACACGGCCTATACGGCCCTCACCGGCGATCCCGCCTATACGTGCGCGGCGGATGAAACCTCGACCGTGGGAGGCGGCCCCTATGCCATCTCGGCGGCCGCAGGCACGCTGGCCGCGGACGACTACTCCCTCACCTTCCATGCGGGGCAACTGACGATTACCCGCGCGCCACTCGTCATCGCCGCTCGTTCGGCCACCATGGCGCAACGCGCTTCGTTGCCGAACTTCACGGGCACGGTCGGCGGCATCATGGGCAGCGACTCGCTGCCGTACCGGGGCAGCGTGGAGACCGACGGCACGCTCTTGGGCAGCTTCGCGATCCATGCCGACGTGGCCGATCCGGATGGCCGGGTCGACAATTACACCAAGACCACCACCGACGCCACGCTCACCGTCACGCTGGCCCCATCATAATGACCTTCTATAACTTCCAGCGCCGCGGCACGGGCCTGCTCCTCAACCCATGGCGGGAGAGCGGGGCGAACCGCACCCTGGCCCGGGACTCCAAAAGTTTCGACGGCGCGGATTTGGGCGGCACGAATCCGCAAATCCACCGCGACGGCGTCCGTTACCCGCTCTACTATCGGGCCAACCTGACGGGCCTCTTGGGCGAGTACGATGACGACATCTTCGCGCGTTCGCGGCGGATGGTCTTCATGCGCTGGCCCCACCCCACGTTCTATCCCTACACCGATCTGCTGTACCTCGATGAGTGGACCGCCAGCGGAGGATACAGCATAGTGCAGTGGCAGACGGGGTGGTCGACGCATGAACCGCACTACTCGCGGGCGTCCTTCTCGCCGTCGCTACGGGCGTTCTCGAATGTCACCGGCGCCGAGGCGTCGATCGGCGGCGGCAGCGTCGACGTCTGGCTGTCCGATCCGCAGTGCGGCTTCGCGCTCGATGAAGAGACGGTCGTCATCTCCGGCGCTACGGTGAAGCAGCGTCGCGCCACGCTCAGCTACCGCGTGTTCGTGAAAGCAACGGTCGCATCCGATCTAACGGTCGGCTCTTCGGTCGCACCGACCGGCACAACCGTGGGATACAGCATGGACGTCACGTGGTCGGTCGTTTTACCCGACCTCTACCCCACGCCAAATGGCATCCACGGCCTGGAGCTGCCGTTCGCCACGATGACTGGCCCCGGAGTCGGTTCCCACGACCTGCCTGGCGCGCTCCTTTTGTCGTTGATAGCAGATATCGACATCATGATCGCGCCCGGCAGTTTCGCCGGCTCGACGGCGACGATGGCCCTCGCTCCGTGAGACATATTCCTTGACCGCATGTCGGCAATTGCCGACACGAAGGAATCATCGTGCGGCAATCAATCCCACGGTAGCTCCGTCCCCTCGTTGCCCGGTCGCGCGATTTTTGGTTTTGGCCGTCTGCAATTGCAGACATGCGGTCACTTTGCCTGGGCCGCAACGAGGCACACAACCAACAGCATTGTTACCACCACACGACAGGGGCGATTTCTGGAGACTCCCGTCCATCTGAGGGGGCTTGCCCTGTTTTTTTCCACCCCTGTTGACGTTTGCGGGGGGCGAAGGCATAATTGAGGCGTCATCTGCGATTCGTCGCAGACACTGGGCCCCGGCCCAAAAACCGTGGGGGCGTAGCTCAATTGGTTAGAGTACCGGACTGTCGATCCGGTGGTTTAACCAGTTGAGCTACGTCCCGAAACACGGATTCTCTCCGGAATCCACGATTAACGCCGCGCGGCTTCACCTCTGCGCGCAATGCAATTGCGTCGTCGAAATCAAATCGTGGGGCTGCCGTCATGCTCCCGCTGTTCGATGCCATCGACCGCCTCTGCGACGAGGTCACTTGCCCACGCGAGCGGCTATCCGCTATTGACAGAGCAATACGTTTTTTTCGGTGCCGGCAAAGCCACCCAGGAAACGAGAAGGGATGCAAACCGGCATGGAGCCATTAACGGGTTGGGGAACGTTCATCGCTAAAACAGTCTGGTTGAAGATCTGGCGGAGCTTGGGAAGGCAGAAACTGGTTCGAGGACTTTCGGGAGTGAGCAGCGTGACAATCAACAGGTCGAGCACGGTGCGGCTGAAATGCCCGAATTGCGCGAAACGTTCGGACTTCAGCCTCGAACGCTTGGAGGGAAACCCGAGATGCCTGATTTGCCGGGAGATTTTCGACGGCGGTCCCTTCGTGCAAAACCTCAATGAGCAACTTCTGGCAGCCGTGCAGAGGATTTGAGATGAGTTCCATCAATATAAGACTCGAAAATCTTGGCACTCGCGACAACCGCCTCCGGATCGCTGCCGATGCCGCGTCCGTGGTAGTCGATCGCCTTTTTGAGCATCCCCCGGCGATCCGCTCCCGCGTGTTTGGACCCCGCGCAAAAACCGTAGCTCCACTCCGACTTCATCAGGCTGCGTACCCACGCCGCATAAAGAA
>JANXWU010000472.1 GCA_025350985.1 Spartobacteria bacterium
TGGAACGAGTATCGCGTCGTCGCGAAAGGCGGACATTTGCAGCACTTCATCAACGGCAAACAAACGATCGATGTGACCGATGAGACCAAGGAAGGCGCGAAATCGGGCGTGCTGGCGCTGCAACTTCACGCCGGTGCTCCGATGATGGTTCAGTTCAAGGAGATCAGGCTCAAGGAACTGAAGTAAAGGCGCGTTGACGTCCGAGCCATCTTATCTCCTCGATCCGCCACGGCGCCAGCCATCGGCGGCGACCGCGAGCAGGATGATCGATCCTTGAATCGCTTTCTCCCACTGCGCGGGCGCATCGAGAAAGACCAGAGCGGGCGCGATCAAAGCCAGCAGCAACGCGCCGGCCAGCACGCCCCAAAGTTTTCCGCGTCCCCCAGAAATCGCCACACCGCCGACGACCGCCGCCGCGATGGCTTTCAACTCGTGACCGGTGCCTGATTTCGGATCGACATCGGGAAAGCGCACACTGCTCAATAACGCGGCGAGACCGGCGAGCGCGCCCATTAAAACAAAAGCGAGGAACGTGACGACGCGCGGATTGATGCCCGCGAGCCGCGCGGCTTCCGCGTCGGAGCCGACGGCGTAAAAGAAACGCCCGCCTCGCAGATGTTTGAGCGCGACGACGAGCGCGAGAAATACGGCGAAGGCAATCACGAGCACCGCCGCCTGCCCCGCGCCCTGCCCGAGGCCGAACCATTGAAAACCCGGCGGCAAATTTTTCACAAACTCCCCCTGCCGCCACCAGCGCAGCGCCTCGCGCCACGTCACCATCGTGGCGAGGGTGACGACGATGCTCGGCAAGCGAAGCCCGGCCACCAGCAAGCCATTACCAGCGCCGAGCAGCATGCCGCCAGCGACCACGATCACGGCCACCAAAGTCATCGGCAGCCCGCGCTGCGCCGCGAGTCCCGCGACGACGCAGCAGATGGAAAACTGCGAGCCTACGGAAATGTCGATCTGCCGACAGATGATCACGAGCGATGCGCCGCAGGCGAGCAGGAGAATCGGCGCGGCGTCGGTGAGCGTCGGCACCAGTTGTTTCGGATTGAAAAACGCGGGCGCTTTCACCGCGAGCACGGCGAGGAGCAGCGCGAGTGCGGCGGTCACGGAAAGTTCGCGGAAGTGGCGGCTCATTTTCGCGCGGCCTTTTGAAAACAGCGGACGCAACTGAAATCCGCGGACGTGTCGTTGGCTCGACCCGTGATCCAGTTTGTCCGCAAAACCGCCACCGCAATCGACGCAAAGGATTTTTGGAAAGTCGTCTTCATGCAGTCTGTGTCATTTGATTCTGCCCAAGCGCCGCCGCCATTACGCTGTGCGCGTCGGCGGTTTTGCCATCGAGAATTTCGGTCATCGTGCCACCGCGCATCACGCCGATGCGGTCGCTCATGCCGAGGATTTCCGGCAGGTCGCTCGAGATCAAAATCACCGCCAGCCCCTGCGCCGCGAGGCCGCGGATGATTTTGTGAATCTCCGCCTTTGCGCCGACATCCACACCCTGCGTCGGCTCGTCCAGGATGAGAACTTTTGGCCGCGTGGCCAGCCAGCGTGCGAGGGCGACTTTTTGCTGGTTGCCTCCGGAAAGCGCGCCGCCGGACAAGTCGGGCGACGGCGTTTTGATTTGCAGGTTGCGGATGAATTTTTGCGCCAGCTCCCGTTCCGCGCCAAAGCGGAGCCAACCGAGCGGAAAGATTTTCGGATGAATCGCCATCGTTGTGTTCGCGGCGATGGACATTTCCAAAATGACACCGTGCTGGCGGCGATCTTCGGGCACGCAGGCAATGCCGTGCGCGACGGCTTCGCGGGGCGAAGAGGCGCGGACGGATTTTCCTTGGAGCAGGATCTCGCCGGTGTCCGCCGGGGTGATGCCGAAAAGTGCGCGGGCGAGCTCCGTGCGGCCCGCGCCGACGAGTCCGGCAAGCCCAAAAATTTCGCCCGCCCGCACGTCGAAGCTCACGCCGCGCAGGCCCGTTTCGTGGCAGCCGACGTGTCGCACGGAGAGCACGATTTCACCCGGCGCATTTTCCGCGGGCGGATAAATCGCGGCGACTTCACGACCGACCATCAGCTTGATCAGCGACGGTTCGTTGATCGAGGAGACCGGATGCGTGCCGACGCTTTCGCCATCGCGCAGCACCGTCACACGATCGGCGATTTCAAAAATCTCCCCGAGCCGATGCGAGATGTAAATCACGCCGACGCCGCGCGCGCGCAAATCGCGCACCACTCCGAGCAGCAGGCGGACCTCGGTCTGCGTGAGCGACGCCGTCGGCTCGTCCATGATCAGGATGCGCGCACCGGAGCCGAGCGCCTTTGCGATTTCGACAAGCTGCTGCTCCGGCATCGACAGCGTCCGCACCGGCGCGTCCGGGTCGATGCGCACGCCGACCTGTTGCAACAACTCCTGCGCCCGCTTCCGATTTTTCCTCCACTGAACGCGGCGAAAGGCACGCGGAGGTTCCAGGGCGAGCGCGATATTTTCGGCGACCGAGAGATCGGGAAAAAGCGCGGGCTGCTGATAAATGCAGGCGATGCCGAGCTGGTGCGCGCCCGCCGGAGTCAGTCGCTCCACTTTTTCTCCGGCGACAAAAATCTCTCCTTCGTCCGGCTGATGCGCGCCGGTGACGACTTTGATCAGCGTCGATTTTCCCGCGCCGTTTTCACCGAGCAACGCGTGGACTTCGCTCGGAAAGAGATCGAAGGAA
>JANXWU010000070.1 GCA_025350985.1 Spartobacteria bacterium
CGTGGCGTTGCCGAGTTCACGCAGACGCGTCGCGATTTTCCCGGTGATGAACTGGCCGTTGGTGAAGAGTTGAAAATAGCAATCGGGGTGCGCCGCGAGGACATCGAGCAGGTCGGGATGCAGGAACGGCTCGCCGCCAAGGAGGCCGAAGAACGAGTTGCCGTGCGCCTTCGCGTCGGTGATGAGCCGGTTGAGTTCGGCGGCGGAAATCATCTCGCGCGGCGCCTCGACATCGACCCAGCAGCCCTGGCAGCGGAGGTTGCAGGAGTTAAGAATCGAGATGTAAATGAACGGCGGAAAAGATTCGCCGCGCTTGAGGCCGCGCTTAAATCGCTCGACGGAGAGCATTCCTTTTACGCCGAAATTCCACGCGAATTTCCAGAGGCAGCGCAGGTCGGCGGTGCGGAGGATTCGTGCGGCGAGTTGGGGAAGCATCGGCGTGGGGACTCGTAACGCGCGCCGGGGGAATGCGCAACCGGCGCAGGGAAAAGCGCGTGTCGTTCCGACCGAAACATCGCGGGATGGGAGGAATCCCGTGCATGTCCGGCGTTGCGTTCTTTGGGGATTAGTCATGAGATTCTTCGACTTCATTCCGTTCGCTTTGCTCCCTCCATTCCGCTCAGAATGACGCGCGTCGTTTCAATGGGACAACCAACCTGCAAAACATGAATCAAGCCTCGTCCAACGCCGAACTCGACCGCGACTTTTTGTGGCATCCGTTCACGCAAATGCGGGATTGGAATGCGGCGGGGCAGGAGCCGGTCGTGATCGTGGAGGGCGAGGGCGCGCTGCTTTGGGATGAAAATGGACGCGAGTTTCTCGACGGCAATTCTTCCATCTGGACCAACCTGCACGGGCACCGGCGACCGGAGATCGACCGGGCGATCATCGGGCAACTCGGACGCATCGCGCACAGTTCGTTTCTCGGATTAACCAACGACCTTGCGCCGCGACTGGCGCGGGAGTTGATCGAGTGGCTGCGGCTCGAAGGCGGGTTTCGGGTGTTCCTTTCCGACGACGGCTCGACGGCGGTGGAGGCGGGATTGAAGATGATTTTTCAAGCGCGCGCGCAACGCGGCGAAACCCATCGCACGCAGTTTATTTCACTGGCGCAAGGTTATCACGGCGACACGGTCGGCGCGATGAGCGCGGGGCACAGCGAGGTGTTCCATCGCACGTATCGTCCGCTGCTTTTTGAGACGACGGAAGTGATGAGCCCGGCGTGTTATCGCTGTCCGTTCAATCGCGGAACGCCCGAGCGTGGCGTGGATGCGCGGGCGTCGCGGAAGTGCCATTGGGAGTGCATCGGCCAACTGGAAAGCGCGCTGGACGCGCTGGGCGAAACGGCGTCGGCATTGGTGATGGAGCCGCGCGTGCAGGGCGCGGGCGGGATGGCGATGCATCCCGAGGGTTATCTGGCGCGCGCCGCGGAATTGTGCTGTGAACGCGGCGTGTGGTTGATGCTCGACGAAGTTCTCACCGGCTTCGGCAGGACGGGCGAGATGTTTGCGTTTCAAAAGGAAAACGTCGTGCCCGATGTCGTGGCGCTCGCGAAGGGCATGAGCGGCGGCTATCTGCCCATCGCCGCGACGGTGGCCGCGCCAGAAATCTTCGACGCGTTTCTCGGCGACTTTTCCGAACGCAAAACTTTTTTCCACGGCCACAGCTACTCGGGAAATCAACTCGGCTGCGCGGCTTCCCTGGCGAGCTTGGAGATTTTCAAGTCGGAGCACACGCCGGCACATCTGCAGTCCAGTGCTAAAACCTTAGCCGAGCTGAGCGCCCGTTTTTGGGATCATCCGAACGTCGGCGATGTCCGGCACGAGGGGATGATCTGCGCCGTCGAAATCGTGCGCGATTTCGCCACGCGCGAAGCTTTTCCGTTCACGGATCGGATCGGCGCGCGCATCTGCGAGGCGGCAAAAAAAAGCGGGCTGCTCACGCGCCCGATTGGCGACGTGCTCGTGCTGATGCCTCCGTATTGTTCGACCGAACCGCAACTCCGAAAGATGGTGGAGGCGTTGTGCGGGGCGATCGGGGAGGTGCTGCCAGTTTGATCGGTGTGGCGGCGGTCAGCGATCGGCGCGCATTGGTCGCCGGAAAGTGGCGACCATCAATACACCGCGCGCCAGCACCGCCCCGAGCACGACCGTTCCACCGAGGATCGAGTGGAAGCCCGGACGCTCGCCCACGAGCAGCATCACCCACAGCGGGTTGAGGACGGGCTCGAGGAAGGGAATCAGGATCGCCTCCATCGCGGTGACGCGCTTGATCGCGATGGAGTAAAGGACGTACGAAAGTCCAAGCTGCACGGTGCCGAGCAGCGACACCGCGATCAAACTGCGCGCGTTCGGCATCGGGCCGATGAGGAACGGCAGGCCGACGAGCGCGGTGAGCAGGTTTCCCAGCAAAATCGAGGTGAGCGGCGAGCCGTCTTTTTGTTTTCGCAAAAGCAGAGTCACGCCCGCGAACGCGACGCCACTGGCGAGGCCGCACAGGTTGCCGGCCAATCCGGTGGCGTTGAGTTGATCCAGGAAAAAAAAGCCGATGCCGCCCAATGCGACCGCGATGACGAGCCAGTCGATCCGCAGCGCCCGCTCGCGCAGGAGCCAGTGGCTGCAAGCGGCGACGTAGATGGGAGCTGTGTATTGGAGAAAGATGGCATTGGCGGCCGTCGTCAGCCGCGTCGCGACGACGAACAAAATGACCGTGGCGGCGTAAGCCAGCGCACCGGCGATTTCCAATCGCGACGGAAGCTTGCGCGGGCGGCCGAGGCACGCGAGGACGACGAGCAAGGCGATCGCACTGCGCCCGCCGGCGATCGCCATCGGGTTCCAGTCCACCGATTTGATCAAGACGCCGCCCAAGCTCCAAAGCAGTGCCGTCAACAAAAGGAGGCCGGCGGCGGCGAGCCGATCTTTGGTCATCGCGCGCATGATGGGCCTTTCCGCAGGTGGGGGCAACTGTGCGAGCGCTGTTCAAAACATCCCGCTAATACTCAGCACTTGACGCGCAGTGCCCTCCCCCAGCCCGCCAAGTTCATCGCAGTCCAACATCGACACGAGGGCGGCGAGCCGATATACTGTCCGCACTTTTTATGAGAGCGCTCCTCCTGTTTTCTCTCCTCTCCCTCACCGCCGCGGCTGGCCACGCGGGGGATCGCGAGTGGGATGCCAAATCCGGTTCCCGCTTTGCCGACCCGGCCCGGCGACAATCGATGGTTTATGTGCCGACGCAGTTTTTTCGCACTCCCGAATTCACGATTTACTATGGCTACAAAGCGATGCAATTCGCGCGGGAACGCACTCCAAGCCGGGACGCTCTCATGCAGGCACCGGAGTCCACTCACATCCTGGCTGAAGCGGCCATTCCGGAAAGAGTCGTGAGTTCATGGCGGCGGACAAGGTCCAACACGGTGGTCGAAACCACGACGAAGCAAGCCGCGCCGAGCCGGGGCGAAGTCGCGGAAACATCAATTGCTCCGGTGACCGGGCCCGCCCCCGAAATCGTCGCGGACGGCACGGCAAGCGAGGAGGAACGCGTCTCGCGAGCTGGCCGCATGGAGCCGCTGGAAAAGCTGGATGACCAGATTAGAAATGAACCCGAAAACTCCGGGGCGTATTATTTTCGCGGCAGCCTGCTCCACGAGAAATGGGAGTATCAGCGCGCGATTGAGGATTACAGTCAGGCTATCCGCCTTGATCCGAAAAACGCCGCCGCCTACTACAAACGGGCGCTCTGTTACACGGCCTTGAATCGCAGTGACCTCGCCCTTGAAGATCTCGCCCAGGCAAATATCCTCGCGCCAAGAAACAATCGGCCGTGGAGCGGGCAATCCGGCGAATGGTCGCGGCAGCACGGCTACTGAAGCCAATGCTGCCGGGTGCATCTGCCGCCGTTCCGTCCATCGCCTAAAAAGTGGTTGCAAACCCTTGGCGCTTTTCTATTGTCCCCGCTCTTCTTATGGCAAAAACAGCTTGGATCGAACGTGAAAAACGCAAACGGGCAACCGTGGAGAAGTACGCCGCAAAGCGTGCTGAGTTGAAGGCGAAGGGCGACTACGTCGGGCTTTCCCAGCTTCCGCGCAACGCCAGCCCGTCGCGTTTGACCAATCGCTGCCAAGCTAGTGGCCGCCGCCGTGGCTTCATCGGCC
This sequence comes from Spartobacteria bacterium, assembly GCA_025350985.1. Classification (GTDB taxonomy): domain Bacteria; phylum Verrucomicrobiota; class Verrucomicrobiia; order Chthoniobacterales; family Chthoniobacteraceae; genus JANXWU01. The sequence goes on from JANXWU010000070.1 coordinate 4,154, forward strand.
GTTTCAAACTTTCCCGCATGGCCTTCCGCGAACTGGCTTCCTTCGGCTACATCCCAGGCGTCACGAAGTCGAGTTGGTGACGGCTTGACCGTGCCTTCATCGCCGGGTTCGCGGAGGTTCGCCGCGAAAGGGGTTTCCTGCCCATGAGCCTGTTCTTCCTGCTCGCCGACGCGGCGGGCCCGGTCACTTTTGAGTCGGCTGTATTCAAGTTGCTCGCTGTCGCCTTCCTAGTCCTGCTGAACGGCTTTTTCGTCGCCTCCGAGTTTGCGATTGTCAAAGTCCGCCGCAGTCAAATCGAGCAACTCGTCGAGGAGGGTCATCGCGGCGCGGCACTCGTGCTGCACGTCTTCGACCATCTCGACTCCTATCTTTCCGCCACGCAATTCGGCATCACGCTCGCGAGCCTCGCGCTCGGTTGGATTGGTGAACCATTCATCTCGCATTTAATCGAGCCGCTGCTCGGTCTGGTGGGCATTCATTCGCCGCTCGTCATCTCGCGGCTCGCGCTCGGATTTGGTTTCGCCGCGATTGCCTTCGCCACGATCATTTTCGGCGAACTCGCCCCGAAATATCTCGCCATCCGCAATCCCGTTCGCCTCGTGCTCCTGACCGCGCGCCCGCTCGCGCTTTTCGTTTTTGTCTTCAAGCCCGCGATTTGGATGCTGAAAGTTTCCTCCAATTTCATCCTCAAGCGCCTGCTCCACATCGAGCCCACTTCCGGCAGCGAACTCGCCCACAGCGAGGAGGAACTGCGCGCAATCCTAGCCGACAGCGAACACGCCAAGGAGGTCTCGCCGCTCGGCCGGCAAATCCTGCTCAAGACCCTCGAACTCCGCCACCGCGTCGCGCGCGACATCATGACCCCGCGCGGCGACGTGTATTTTGTGAACACCGAGGATTCGTTTGAGCAAAATATCGCGCTCACCCGCGAGTCCGGCCACACCCGTTTTCCTCTCTGTCAGGGCCATCTCGACGACGCCATCGGCCTCGTTCACATCAAGGATTTGCTGCCCTTGATGCGCGAAGCGAAACCGGATCTCCTCGCGATCAAACGCGACTTGCTGATGGTGCCGGAAATGATGTCACTGGAGAAATTGCTCGCGCTTTTCCTGGGCAAACACGCGCACCTCGCGCTCGTGGTGGATGAGTTCGGCGGCACGGTCGGCATCGTCACGCTCGAAAACATTCTCGAACAACTCGTGGGCGAGATTCAGGACGAGTTCGACGTGGAGGAGCGCGAACATCACCGCATCAACGAAGACGAATTTTCCCTCGACGGCGGGGTTGGCTTATTCGAGCTGAGCGATATCGCGGGGCTAGAATTGGAAAGCGCAGACGTGAGCACGATTGGCG
>JANXWU010000087.1 GCA_025350985.1 Spartobacteria bacterium
CGCCGATGAAGTAGGCATCGAGCGAAACGAACAGGCACGCGAGGCCGACGAACGAAAGCACCAGGCTGAGCGCGCTGGCAACCGGGTTGCGATTAATCACAACCAGGCAGCCGAAAATCAACATCAGCGCGGCGAAAAACCAGAAGAGAACGGGAGACATCAGTAGGCGGGGTGGCAGTTACTTCTTCGGGTTCCACTTGTGGACGAGGCCGTCCATCACGCCGCCCAATTCGTAAAGTTTCGCCTTGTCGTGAACCATCTCGGCGCGCGTGAGGCCGGTGATCGAGTAATCTTTTCGCAGGAAAATCGCCTGCTCAGGACAGACCTCCTCGCACAAGCCGCAGTAGATGCAGCGGATCATGTCGATGTCGAATTCCAGCGGAAACTTTTCGACCTTCGCGAACTTGTTCGTCGCGGGAATTTCGCCCGGCTTGATGCGGATGGCGCGCGGCGGGCAGATGAACTCGCAGAGCTGGCAGGCTACGCAACGCTCGCGGTCGTGCTCGTCTTTTACCAACGTCGGCGCGCCGCGATAATGCTCCGGCAAACTCGCGTCCCACTTCTGCTCGGGATACTGCATCGTGACGTTTCCTTTGCCGAAGAGCGCTTTCTTGAAATGCTTCAAGGTGATCGCGAGACCGGCGACGATGGCTGGCAGATACAGCTTTTCGGCGAGGGTGAGTTTTGGGCGCGGGACGACGTAAGCCATGACAAAAATTTAAATCTGGAAACCAGGAAACCAGAAACAAAGGCGAACTGCGGAGTCGCGAGATTTTATTTCTCGTTTCAAAACTTTTCCTAGGTTCATGGTTTCCAGATTCATTTTTAATTTGGAAAAAGGGCCAGCACTCCGGCGGTGAGGAAAATGTTCACGAGCGCGATTTCAAAGAACCAAATCCAGCCGAGGCGCATGAGCTGGTCGAAGCGGAAACGCGGGAGCGTCCAGCGCACCCAGATGAAGAAAATAATCAGCACGGAGACTTTGCCGAAGAAGACGCCGATGTTCACGAAACCCCAGATCCAATTTGGGAGGTGATGGAGAATTTCCAGCCCGCCGTTTCCTGCGCCGTCGGGGATGAATGGCAAGTGCCAGCCGCCGAGAAACAGCGCAACGACGAGACCGGAACCGGCGATCATCGCGGTGTATTCGGCGAGGAAAAACAGCGCGAATTTCATCGACGAATATTCCGTGTGATAACCGGCCACCAGTTCCGTTTCCGCTTCAGGCAAGTCGAACGGAAGACGATTCGTTTCCGCAAAGACCGAGACCATGAAGATGATGAACGAAATGAAACACGGCACCCACAGCGCGATTTTTTGCCAGGTAAACTCGCCGTTGGTGAACGGGAAGAGCAGCCAGCCGTGCTCCGCTTGAAAGCGAACGATGGCGGAAAGATTCAGCTTCCCGAAAATCATGAAGAGCGGGATGACCGAAAGGCCGATCGACAATTCATAGCTGATCATCTGCGAGGTCGAGCGCACGCCGCCAAGGAATGGATATTTCGAGTTCGACGACCAACCGGCGAGGACGATGCCGTAAACGCTTAACGACGAAATCGCGAAGACGAAAAGGATGCCGACGTCGATGTCGGCGATGACCATTTTCACCGGCCCGAAGCCGTGTCCGAAGATGCGTTGAAAGATGAAATCGAAATCGAGCGAGCTTCCAAAGGGCAGCACCGCGAGCGTGAGCAAGGCGGGAACGATGACGAGAATCGGAGCGAGCCAGAAGTAAAACTTGTTCACGTGTGCCGGCGTGAAGTCTTCTTTCAGGATGAACTTCAAGCCGTCGGCAATCGGCTGGCCGAGACCGCCGAGGAAAAGCTGAAGGTCTTTCTTGAAGCCAAGCAGCGTGGTCGGGAAGCCGACGCGATTCGGACCGAGACGATCCTGAATCAAGGCGCTGACCCGACGCTCGGCGTACACCGAATACGAAACCATCGGCAGGATGACGCCGAAGATAATCACCAGCGTCTTGACCAGCGAGGTGGCGATGAAAAACCAGTCGTATGAAAGAAGCGTGTCCATTTCTCAGGTCGGAAGCTGCACGCCGAGGTCGCCGATTTTGCTCAAGCTCAGGTTGGCGAGTTGCGGCACGGACGCGGCCATTTGCTTGAACACGTCTTCGATCATGTAAATGCCGTTGTGTCCGGTGACTGCGAGGATGAGGTCGCGCAGAATCTCCCAATCGTCGCGGGCGTTGCCGGGCGGATTGATCGCGCGGTTGAGCCGTTGGAGCCGGCCTTTGCCATTGATCATCGAGCCGCGTTTTTCAGCGAAGCCGGAGCCTGGCAAAAGCACGGTCGCGAGTTTGGTCGTCGCGTTCGGCAAAATATGCGTCGCGATCAGCGATTCGAGGTTTAGCAAATCCGTCGCGATGCCGGCTTCGACCGCGTCTTCGCCGAGGACGAGCAGCGCTTTGATTTTACCGGAACGCACGCCGTCGGCGATGGCTCCGAGATGTTCGCCGGGAATCGCGCTCGCCAAGCCGAGCAACTGCGCGCCCCGGGTGTTCGGATTACGGTCGCTGCTGAGCAGGATGTCGTCGCCTTCGGCGAAATGGGGAACGATGTCGTGCAGCGTCGTGCCGAGTGCTTCGGCGAGCTTCTTCGCAAGCCAGAGTTCTTCATTCGTCATCCGACCCGACGCGATGATGCCGATCTCCTCGCCGCGATATTTTTTCAGCTCGGTTGCGGCTCGCGCAATTGCTTTTTCCCAAGTCGCGATTTCGTGGCCGTCTTTCGTTTTCAACACAGGCTCCATGAGGCGATCCTTGCTGTGCAGATAGTGGAAATTTAAGCGCCCGTAGTCGCACATCCACGCGCTGTTCACGTCGTTGTTTTCACGCGGGGTTTGGCGATAGATCGTGTTCTCGCGGCTGCCGATGACGGTGTTGCAGCCGGTGGCGCAGCTCGTGCAAAAGCTTTTGGTTTCCTTCAAAAACCAGACGCGCATTTTGAACCGAAAGTCTTCCGAGGTGAGCGCGCCGACGGGACAAATATCGACGGTGTTGAGCGAGTAATTGCTGTCGAGCTTGCGGTCGGAATGGCAGGCGATGGTGGAATGGCTGCCGCGATCGACGATGCCGAGCACGTCGTCGTGCGCGACTTCCTGCATGAAGCGGATGCAGCGCGTGCAAAGGATGCAGCGCTCGGCGTCGAGCGTGACGCGCGGACCGACTTCGACGTTATTTGGTTTCTTGACTTTGTTTTCGAGAAAACGAGAGCCGCCGGTGCCGTGATCGACGCTGAATTCCTGCAACCGGCACTCGCCCGCCTGGTCGCAAATCGGGCAGTCGAGCGGATGGTTGATGAGGAGAAATTCCATGACGCCGTGGCGGCAGTCGCGCACCATCGGCGAGTCGGTGCGCACGGCCATGCCTTCGGCGACATCCTGCGCGCAGGAAATCTGCGGCCGCGGAATCCACGCGATCTCCGGCTTGCCGTCGGTGCCGAGCACCGGCTTGCGATCCGGCCCCATTTTCGGCATGCCCATTTCGATGAGACACATGCGGCAATTGCCGGGAGAGGAGAGCTTCGCGTGATAGCAATAACGCGGGACAAATTTGTTCGCCTGCGCGCACGCTTCGATGAGACGGGTGCCGCGTGGAAACTGCATCCACACGCCATCAATCTGGACGTTGAGCATTTGCACTGGAGCTGCGGTCACGGTGCTCACGGATGAATCTGGAAGCCAGGAAACCAGGAAAAATTAAACATGGAGGTCGCAGTGATTGACTTCGGGGCGATACTCGCGTCCGACGCGCTTGATAGTTAGTTTCGTAGTCGCAAAGTTCAAAAGCAGCGCGTCTTGAAGATTGGCAGCTTTTAGATAGGAGCGGACAATTGCGAAGTGAATATTTTCGAGTTCGCAAGTCGCTTTGAGTTCGAGAACCACGGAACTCGCGACGAGAATGTCGAGACGGTGCTCACCGACACGTTGACCGAGATAAAGGATGGGAAGCGGTTTTTGACGTTCGAAAGGAATGCCAGCCGACGTGAATTCCAGCGCGAGCGCTGCTTCGTAAATCGATTCTAAAAATCCCGGGCCAAGCTCGCGATGCACGCGAATCGCCGCCGCGATGATTCGGTCGGTCAACTGGGTGTTTCCGAGTTCCTTTCCTGGCTTCATGGTTTCCAGATTCATTTATTTTTGCAGGACGGAAAAATCTGGAAGCCAGGAAGCCAGGAAAAAGCAAAGATGGTCCGAATCTCCTCCGAGGTTCCAGACGCTTCGCAAGCCTTGCTGGTTTCATGGTTTCCAGATTCATTTATTTTGGCAGGACGGAAAAATCTGGAAGCCAGGAAGCCATGAAAAAACAAAAATGGTCCGAATCTCCTCCCGAGGTCCCAGACGCATCGTAAGCCTTCCTAGCTTCATGGTTTCCAGATTCATTTATTTGGTGGCGGCGGGAGCTTGCACGCCATTGTCTCTCGCGCCCGGAAGCGCGGGGATGATTTCTTGTTCGACCAATTCCTCGCTTGTGTATTCCGGCGGCATTGGTGGCGGAGTTTGTTTTTTGGCGCGGGCTTCAAACTCTTCGCGGAATTTGGCGACGAAGCTTTGCGTCGGCCACGAGCAGGCTTCGCCGAACGCGCAGATCGTGCGCCCGGCGATGTTGTCGCCGATTTTTTTGAGTTGATCGGGATCGGTTGAGACGCCGCCACCGTCGAGCATCCGATCGGTGATTTTTTTCATCCAAAGCGAGCCCTCGCGGCAGGGCGTGC
>JANXWU010000178.1 GCA_025350985.1 Spartobacteria bacterium
GCACGAACCAAAGCCTATACTTCTCCACATGTTTCAAGCCTATCAAAAGCTCGGGAAATACCAAGAGAGCCGAGACCGCAATCGACACGTACCACAACGCCGTTAGCTGTTTGGTGTTCACTTTTGTTCAACTGCGGATAATCCCGCTCACCGCGCGAAACTCAGCGAGCTTTTGAAGAACCTCATCCCGAGGTCCCACAGCGGGCCGGGGAATTTGCGGCACTCGTTCATCACCGCGTCGAGTGCGTTCACAAACTGGTCGATTTCCTTTTCGCCGATGATCAGCGGCGGGAGAATTTTCAGCACGAAAAGGTTGTGGCCGGCGACTTGCGAGAGGATGCGGTGCCGGGTGAGCAGCGAGGTCACGACCATTTGCGTGAACAGGTTTTTGTCCACCTTTTGCAGAAGCTGCCAGCCCATGCGCAGGCGCAGTTCTTTCGGTTCCTGAAACTCAATCGCGACCATCAAGCCTTTGCCGCGCACTTCCTTGATGAACGGGTGCTTCGCTTTCAGCGTGTTTAGTTTTTCCAAAAGCAACCCGCCCATGCGCGCGGCGTTTTCGACGAGGCCTTCGTCTTCGATCACTTGCAGCGTCGCGAGCCCGCACGCCATCGCGAGGTTGTTGCGGCCAAAGGTCGTCGAGTGGACGACGCAGCGATCGAGCCGGCTGAAGGTGCCCTGATAAACCGCTCGGCGCGCGACGATCGCCGCGACCGGGACGTAGCCGCCGCTGAGTGATTTCGCGATGGTGATGATGTCCGGCTCCAAATCCCACTGCTGGAAGCCGAACCATTTGCCGGTGCGCCCGAGGCCAGTCTGCACTTCGTCGGCGATGAACAGCGTGCCGTGTTTGCGGCAAAGCTCCTGCGCCTTTTTGAAAAAATCGCCGTCGGGAAATTTCACGCCCTTGCCTTGCACGGGCTCGAAGACGAAGCCGGCGACGTCGCCTTTCGCGAGTTCCTTTTCGAGCGTGGCGAGGTCGCCCATTTCGATGCGCTGGTCGCAGCCGGGGAGGAACGGGCCGAAGCCTTCCTGAAAACTTTCGCAGCCCATGAGCGACAACGCGCCGAGGCTGAGGCCGTGGAAGGCGCTTTCGAGCGAGAGCAAACGCGGACGGCCCGTCGCGGCGCGGGCGAATTTGAGCGCGCCTTCGTTGGCTTCGGTGCCAGAGTTGGCGAAAAAGACGGCGTCGAGATGCGGCGGCAGTTTTTTCACCAACGCCTCGGCGAGCAAGCCGCTCAGGAGAGAGCAATCCATCTGCACCATATTCGGCAGGTCGAGGTCGAGCACGTCGCGGATGGCTTTGGCGACTGCCGGGTGGTTGCGTCCGATGTTGAAAACGCTGTAGCCGCTCAGGAAATCGAGATACGGCTGGCCGTCCATGTCGTAGAGATACGCGCCTTTGGCCGTGGCATAGACTTTGTCGAAGCCGATGGTCTGCTGGACGCGTGCCAGCGTCCGGTTCACGTGTTTTTCGTGAAGCTGGTAGTTTTCGCCGAGGCGGGTGGTGATGATTTCCTTGAGGTCGAGAGGCATGGTCGAAAATCACGCCCGTGGCAGGGCGCACGGTTTCCCATTTACTCGCAGAGCGCGCGGGGCGCAAGCGGACGGAGCGGAGCCGGAACTCAAAGGAACGAAAACCACCGGCAATCCTAAAAAATAAGTTGGTCCGGGGTCAAAGGGCATCGTCAGAAAGCCAGCCTCGATGCAGAAAGCGCCGGCCAGAGCGCCAAAAGAATTCACTTACGGGCTCGAACCACGGAGAAAAAAGCTCGGCCCTTCGAGAAAATAAGTCGGAACGCCGACCTTTTTTCATGGCACCCGGGAAATTAACTCGAAGCTTCGAGCTCGGAACTGCGCGCTTCGAGAAAATAAGTCCGCGCTTCCAGTTCGGAAGGCCGCGCTTCGAGTTCGGAAGTCGAACCGCGGAGCAAATAACTCGAAGCGTCGAGCCTTTTTCCCGGTGCGCCGTGCTTTTTGTGCGCTCTTTCATCATCTCAACTCGCTTTGGCAAAGCAGCACGCCGCGATGCTCAATCTTTCGCTCCTTTTTGCCTTCGCCACCATGTCTCCCAATAGATTTTGACTCGTTCCGACTCTGCCGGAACGCGAGGCCGGGCGCGGCTCCTGCCGCTACGGCTACGCGGTGATTGACTTCCCGGCGGGTCGCAGTATCCTGTCCGCTTTTTAGGAGCCAACCCATGAGATTTCCACTCGCGCTGACGACCCGGATCGCCAGCCACATCATCAAACACAAGGTCAAAGGCACGAAGAAATTCGCGACCGTCCTCCAGCTTGAGCCGTTGCACACCTGCAACCTGACCTGCACTGGCTGCGGGCGCATCCGCGAGTATTCCACTTCGCTCAAAGACCTGCTGCCGCTCGAAGATTGCCTCAGCGCCGCGGTCGAATGCGGCGCGCCGATGGTGTCCATCTGCGGCGGCGAACCGCTCATCTACCCGCAAATCGAGTCGCTGGTCACCGGGCTGCTCGACCAGAGACGCATCGTTTACATCTGCACGAACGCGATGTTCATGCGGAAAAAGATGCGCGAATACCTCGCGTCCGAGTTTTCCAAAAACGCCGCCGCCAGCGAGGCCAAGCTGCAGGTTTTACTCAGCGAAGAACTAGTCACGGCGAAAGACATTGAAGTGATTCGCCAAGGCCCGAAGGACGCCGCCAAACCCGTGATCGCGCCGAGCACGGCGATGTATTGGAACGTCCATCTCGACGGCCTCGAACGCACGCACGATCTCATCGTCGAGCGCGAGGGCGTTTTCAAAGAGTGCATCCTCGCCATCCGCATGGCGAAAATCCTCGGCTACCAAGTCGCCACGAACACGACCATCTACAAGGAAACCGACATGGACGAGATCAACGAGATGTTCAAATACCTCTCGTGGCTCGGCGTGGACGGCCACACCATTTCGCCCGGCTACGACTACGACGCGGCGAAGGAGGACATGATCAAGCGCCTCAACGTGCGCCCCGAAGCCTTCTTCCTGACCCGCAAGGCGACGATCGAGAAGTTCAAGGACATCATGAAATGGAGCAAGGATTACACGCTCTTCGGCACGCCGATTTACTTCGAGTTCCTCGCCGGCAAGCGCGACCTGACCTGCTCCGCGTGGGCGATTCCGACGCGCAACATTCGCGGCTGGAAAGGCCCGTGCTACCTGATGACCGACGCGCACTACACCAGCTATCAGGAGCTTTTGGACAAAGTGCAGTGGGACAACTACGGCGTCGTCGATGGCGTCGCGCGCGACTCGCGTTGCGAAAACTGCATGGTGCATTGCGGCTACGAACCGACCGCGAGCCTCGGCCTGAATGGGCAGTCCGGCGACACTTGGAAGAACATCAAATTCAACTTCGGCGCGAAGCCGAAGCCGATCGAGGCCGGTCAAAAAGTGCAGGCCTACACTGGCGTGACCTGCGGCAACGGGCATATCACCGGCAAAAAAGCCGAGCAGCCTTTGGAAGCGACTGCCGCTTGATTCGCGAGCCGATCCCAGTCAGATTTTTCTGAAATGGACGAAGATTTCTTCGACCAAACGACAGACGTGCGAGAGACGGGAGCCTCTTCGGACAAGTTGTCCGAGGCGATCCGGTGTGCGCAGCAAAACCTGCTGCGGCTGCAAAATTCCGAAGGCTACTGGGCGGGCGAACTGTTCGTCGATTCGACGCTTTGCTCGGACTACGTGCTCTTCATGCACTGGGACGGCAACGTCGATCCCGTGCTCCAGGAAAAGTGCGTGCAGCATATCCGCCGACGTCAACTCGACGACGGCGGCTGGAACATTTACGAAGACGGCCCGAGCGAGATCAACGCCACCGTCAAAGCCTACTTCGCGCTCAAACTCGCCGGTCACACCCCCGACTCGCCTTGGATGCGCGAGGCTCGCGCGACCGTGCTGCGCCTCGGAGGCATCCCGCGCATGAACACTTACGCGAAGCTCTATCTCGCGTTGCTCGGCCAGTTTCCGTGGAAACTTTTGCCGACCATTCCAGTCGAGTTGGTGCTGCTGCCGAACTGGCTTTTCTTCAACATCTACGAAATGTCCTCGTGGAGCCGCGCGATGCTGATGCCGCTCGCAATCATCAACCACTTCAAGCCGGTGCGGCAACTGCCGGCGGAAAAACAGCTCCACGAATTGTGGCCCGTCGGCACCGAGCCGAGCGAGTTGAAGCCCGGCCTCGACCTCAGCCTGACGTGGAAAAATCTCACCGTGCAGTTCAGCGCGGCGTTGAAAATTCTCGACTGGCTGGCGTGGCTGCCTGGGCGTCAGTTCGCCTTGAAAAAAGCGAAGGCCTGGATGACCGAACGCATGGGCGAAGGCAGCGACGGGCTGGCCGCGATTTTTCCGGCCATCCTCAATTCGATCATCGCGCTCAAAGCTTGCGGCACGCCAGTGGATGATCCGCTTTTGCAAAAAGCCGTGCGTGATTTTGAAAATCTGTTCGTGGAAGACCCGCACGATTTTCGCATCGCGCCGTGCGTGTCCCCAGTCTGGGACACAGCGATTAACCTGATCGCCCTCACCGAATCCGGGCTCGACCCAAAGCATCCCGCGCTTACCCGCGCCGCGAATTGGCTCGCCGAAAAGGAAGTGCGCATCCGCGGCGATTGGATGCACAAAAATCCGCACGCGGAAGCAAGCGGCTGGGCCTTCGAGTTCAACAACGTTTACTATCCCGACACCGACGACACCGCGATGGTGCTCATGGCGATGCGCTTGGTCGAACCCGCAAAACGCGAAGAGTTGAAAGAGCTTTTCGAGCGCGCCCTTCCGTGGCAACTCAGCTTCCAGTGCAAAGACGGGGGCTGGGGCGCATTCGACAAGGAAGTGACGAAGCGGTGGCTCGAAGACATCCCGTTCGCCGACCATAACGCGATGCTGGACCCGACGTGCAGCGACCTCACCGGGCGCACGCTCGAACTGCTGGGATACATCGGCTACAGCCGCCGCTCATCAGTCGTCCAGCGCGCGCTGCACCAAATCAAAACCACACAGGAACACGACGGCTCGTGGTACGGACGCTGGGGCGTGAACTAC
>JANXWU010000194.1 GCA_025350985.1 Spartobacteria bacterium
GCCAGTCGTAATGAAACTTTTTCCGCACCGGCGCTTTTTTCTCCGCCGGCCCGCACCAGAGATCGAAATCGACGGTCTCGGGAATGGTGACCGGCCCGTCTGCTTTGCCGATGCTCGGACGCGGCTTGTAGCACATGCCGCGGGCCACGGTGATTTTGCCCATCTCGCCTTTTTTCATCCACTCGACGCATTCGATGATGCCACGCCCCGAGCGGCTCTGCGTGCCGCCTTGCACGATGCGGTTGTATTTTTCCGCCGCGGCGACCATCTGCCGGCCTTCCCAAATGTTGTGCGAAATCGGCTTCTCGACGTAAACGTCCTTGCCCGCCTGACAGCCCCAGATGGTCGCGAGCGCGTGCCAGTGATTCGGAGCCGCGATCGAGATGGCGTCGAGGTCTTTTTTCTCGAGCAATTTGCGGATGTCGGTGAACGACTCCACGTCGATATTTTTCTTTTTCAAACCGGCCACACCGCGCTCGAGCACGGCGGTGTCCACGTCGCACAGTGCGACGATGCGCACGCCGGGAATCGCACCCAGGTCGGCGATGTGGGAGCCGCCGCGCGAGTTGAAGCCGACGACGGCGACGCGGATGTCGCCGTTCGCGCCGGAGGCTTTGGACCAGACGCGCGCAGGCAGGGAAAGGGCGGCACCGGCGAGGGCGGTGTTTTTGAGAAAATTACGGCGGGTGAGCTGGTTCATGGGAGGGATTGGCTTTTCTATTTTAATGCGCCCGACATCGACTTTGGGGGGCTTGTTTTACTCGGGATGAAGGAGCTTCACTATTTGATCAGACGGCCGGTGTTGCGTTCTTTGACATTTGGAACCCAGCCCCCGTCAAACTCATCGAACAAGCTGTTGAAGTTGAATTCCCGATTGCCGGTGATCCAGATTTTTGCCTTTTCCAGCGCGTGCCACTCAATCGGTTTTCCATCGATCGTGGCGGTTGTCGCGCCGGTGAATGCCAGTTTCTTGGGCACGCCCAAAAATTTGTCGTTGTCGTAATAATTCCAACGGGTGCCGACGAGGTAGCGCTCCAAGGCCTCCGGCGTCCGGGCTTGGGGACGTCTCCGCGGGGAGTCTGGCTCGCTTTGACGCTCCTGCTCTCCTCGAGCACCGCCGAGAGCCCCCGTGCGAGATCCTTTTGCCAACTGCTCCTTTTCCCGATCGATCAGAGCGATGGCTTCGGGTTGGTCGGCGTAGAGTCGTTGGAGCCGTTCGAGGGCGGTCGCGCAGTCCGCGACGGCGTCACGGATGGCTTTCTCCCGCTGCGTGCGGAGTTGAGCGATTTGCTCGGTGATGGAATCGTCCGCCTGCGCCAAGGGAGACGCGGCAAGGCAGGAAACAAGGGTGAATTTGAGAGCGTCGTAGATGTTCATTTTGAGGAAATGGGGTGGCCGACGGGACTCGAACCCGCAACAACCAGAATCACAATCTGGGACTCTACCATTGAGCTACGGCCACCATGGTTTTGCAGAATCCCAGCCGCCGATTCAACGCGGCGGACAGGACTCTGGGGGCGCACAGCCTAGAGCAAAAACCAGAAATCGGAAGTCGAAATTTTTCCGCCGCGGCGCGCTCCGCAGACCGGCGCGGCTGGCAACCGCGCGCCGCCGCGAAGCCGATTTGAAATTGGCCAACCGGCCCGGAACCTTTTATGCCGCCTATCCTTTCATGGCTGTGGCCCTCGCCGCCTGCGCCCTCGCGCAGGGAGCGCATGTTTCGTCCGGTGCTGCGAGGGGCAACCGCCTGAAATGAATTCCCGTCCGGCGAAAGGCGCGGGAATCTACAACGCGGTGGTCATCGGCGCGGGCACGGCGGGACTGGTCACCGCTGCCGGCACGGCCGGCTTGGGCGGACGCGTCGCGCTCGTCGAGCGCAACCAAATGGGCGGCGACTGCCTGAACTTCGGCTGCATTCCGAGCAAGGCTCTCATCTCCTCGGCGCGCTTGATCGGGCACATTCGCGATGCGGAAAAGTGGGGTTTGGAGAAACAGGAGCCGCAGTTTCAGTTCGCAAAAATTTTCGAGCGGATGCGCGCGCGCCGCGCGAAAATCGCACCAAACGATTCGCAGGAACGGTTCGAGTCGCTCGGCGTCGATGTTTTTCGCGGCGAGGCGCGTTTCGTTTCGCCGCAGGAAGTCGAAGTGAGCGGACAAAAGCTGCGCGCTAAAAATTTTGTCATTGCCGCCGGGAGTCGCGCCGTGTTGCCCCCGATCGAAGGCCTGCGCGACGTGCCTTTTTTCACCAACGAAACGATCTTCGACCAACTCCAGACCCAGCCCGAAAGCCTGATCGTGCTCGGGGCCGGACCCATCGGCTGCGAACTCGGCCAAGTCTTTTCGCGCCTGGGCGTCAGGGTCACCGTGGTCCACACCGGCACGCAGATTTTGATGAAGGAAGATCGCGACGTCGCGGAATTTATGCAGCGGCGCTTCGAGGCGGAGGGGATGGAGTTCGTGCTCGGCGCGGAGCCGGTGCGCGCGCGGATGGTCGGCGGACGCGCGCATTTTGAAATGACAACGGGCGCGCCGCTGATTGCCGACGCGGTGCTCGTCGCCGCCGGGCGGATTCCAAATGTCGAAACGCTAAACCTCGAAGCCGCGGGCGTGAAATACAGCCAGCGCGGCGTCGAGGTGAACGCCTTTTTGCAAACTTCACAGCCGCACATTTACGCCGCGGGCGACGTCGCCGGCTCGTTTCAATTCACGCATACCGCCGATTTCATGGCGCGCACGGTGATCCGCAACCTGCTGATGCCGCTGCCATTTCTCCGTCAGAAAGTCGATCTCTCCGTCGTCCCGTGGGCGACCTACACCGAGCCCGAAGTTGCGCGGGTCGGCCTGAACGAAGCCGGCGCAAAAAAGCAAAATGTCGCCTACGATTTGATCCGCGTGCCGCTCGAAGAAGTGGATCGCGCCGTGGTCGAAGACGAAGACCAGGGCTTCGTGAAAGTGCTCACGCGCAAGGGCGGCGACCAGATTCTCGGCGTCACGCTCGTCGGCGCGCACGCGGGCGACTTGCTGCACGAATTCGTGCTCGCGATGAAAATGAAAATCGGCCTTGGCGCGATTGCTTCGACCATGCACGCGTATCCGACTTTCGCCGAACTCGCGCGCAAAGCCGGCGACAAGTTCAACCGGAAAAGACTCACCCCTCGCGCGAAGAAAATCTTCACCTGGCTTTATGAAAGAGCCCGCCGTTCATGAGCCGATCGCCGTCTTTTTTTGCGAAATATTGGAAGTGGTTTGGCGCGGTCATGCTGCTGTTGGCCTTCGGCGCGGCCTGGCATTTTTTCCCGGTCAAGGAATGGGTGCAGGCGTTCAGCCAATGGGTCGAGCAGCGCGGCGCGTGGGGCGTCGTGGTCTTCATCGCCGGTTACGCGCTCGGCACCGTGCTCTTTTTTCCCGGCGCACTGCTGACGATTGGCGCGGGGCTCGCGTTTGGATTATGGCGCGGCGTTTTGGTGGCCTCGGTCTCGTCCGTTCTCGGAGCGAGTCTCGCCTTTTTGGTCGCCCGCCATCTCGCGCGGCATCGCATTGAGGCTTATGCGAAGAAGAATGAAAAGTTCGCGGCGATCGACCAGGCGATTGGCGCGCAGGGTTGGAAAATAGTCGCGCTGCTGCGCCTCAGCCCGCTGCTGCCTTTCAACGCCAGCAACTATTTTTACGGCGTCACCGGCATCGGCTTTTGGCCTTACGTCGCCGCGAGTTGGGTGGGGATGCTGCCCGGCACGTTCCTCTACGTCTATCTCGGCGCGGCGGGCAAGGAAGCCTCCGGTGTCGAAGCGGCGGGCCCATGGAAATGGACGCTCTTCGGACTTGGCCTCTCGGCGACGATTGTGGTCACGGTGATCATCACGCGCGTCGCCCGGCAGTCGCTCAAAAAGAGCGCAGTCGGTTCAAAAAAATAACCGCATAGAGGTGGCAGGCCCTCGGGCCGCTCTGCGAAAAAAGATCAACGGACCTGCGCTTGCCACGATTCGAATCGCGGCGATTTTCCACGTTCTCATGCGCAAGTTTTTCCTCCGACTCCTGCTCGCGGCGTACGCAACCGGCGCGCTCTCCGCCGCGGAACCAGCGGTCTCACAATCTCCGCCGGCCACGCTGCAAAACAGCTTCTGCATTTTCGCCATCTGGGACGGAATCATGGGCGCGCCGGAGGCGAAAATTCGCGAGCAGATGGACCGGCTCAAAACTCAATTCGGCACCGGCAACCGCTACCACCGCACGGGCTTCGCGTTCATCAAACCCGGCAAGGAACAACTGCGGCTCATCTGCCGGCTGGCGAAGGAAAAAGGACTGAACATCGGCGTCATCACCGGCGAGCAGACGCACTCGAACGGCGGGTTCAAAAAGGCGTTCGCGCAAGACCTGCGCTGCTACCAATGGCGCGCGAACGGGAAAAACTGGCAGGGCTATTACGTCGGAAAAAATGACGCGGGCAAAGTCGAAGTGAGCGAAAACTCACGCGACCATCTCGTGCCGACGCCGTCGCGGTATTGCAAACTCGTGCGCGATTATTTGTTCGCGCGCGACCGCACGAAGGCGCGCGAACTGCACGAGGTGATGACGGAATTTCCCGGCGTGATCATGGTCGTCAACGGCGTAATCGAGGAAGAACTCGCCATCGCCGCCGCGTCGATGAAAGGCCCCGACGCTGAAGGTTATCTCGCCGATTACTCGCCGTTTGCCGTGACGGAATTTCGCGATTGGCTGCGGCACACGGGGCTCTACGACGCGGACACCGGAGCCTGCGCCGGACAAGGCGCGCCGGAAGCCATCGTCGGGCCCTTCGCGGTGATCAAAGGCAAAAAGCGCAGTCCGTTTTACGACGATCCAAATCCCGGCTACGCCTACGGCGGCGGCAAAAGTTTCAACGACTCCTTCGGCACTTTTTTCACGACGTGGAAGTTGCGTTACTGGGATCTCGAAGCATTCCCGGAACCGATTACCGACCAGAATTTCGACCCCTCGCCCCAGAGTGGACGCGGCTTTGTCGAAGGCGGCTTCGACCCGCCGCGCCTGCGCAACAAGAGCGCGTGGTGGAGCGCGTGGAGTTGGGAAAATGACGACCACGGCAAGAAGTTTCCCCCGGGTTATCCGCAGAAGGCCGCCTACGGCTTCCGCCAAGTGCTCGTCGCAAATTTCGTGCGGGACACGTTCGATGAGTTCGCGAAGGAAGGGCTGTCGCGTGAACTCATGTTCGCCCACCAAATTCCCGGTGAACGAATGGGCGGTCGCGCTTTGAGCAGCGCCTCCACGATTTGGTCCGGCTGGTTGCCGAAAAGCGGCACGGTCGGCGTCACGCAATTCGGGCGTGTGGACCCGGCGCAAATCACGCCGCTCGCGCCGCGCTGGGGAATTTTCGAGTGGCACCCGCTGCCGAATTCCAAGCCTGACGAACAGAAGCTTTACGACACCGCCACGCGCGACTTGCTCGCTTATTACAACAGCGGCTGCTGCGCGCTTTTCGCCGGCTGGTGGCTCAATGATTTGAAGGCCAACGCGCGCACGATCTTCCCGCTCGACGACAGCAACTTCGCACGCGCCATCCACGATTTCCTCGCCGCGCGGCCCGACGAACCGCGCACCCTGCGGCGATGACGCAGGCAGGATGCCTGGTGTTCCGGCATGCGGCCTTTGTCGAATAGATTCTAGAACTCCGCCGGGCCACTCGTGCCGCCGCCCGCGTCGCTCCATTGCTCCGGTTGCCCCTTGATGAAATCGACGACCTGCTTTTGCGCGCGCAGTTTTTTTTGCAATTCCGGCACGTCAATTTCCTGCACGGGCTTCCCTGATTTCACCGCCATCGCCGCCGCGATGCCCGCAGCGTGACCGCCGATCATCCAGACGCTTTCGAGCCGGTAGGTGCAAAACGCGACGTGCGAAAAACTCGCCGCGCCGGGCACGAGCAAGTTCGTGCATTCCGCCGGCTTCGGCGTGAGCGCGCGATAGGGGATTTGGTAGGCGCGGCTCGTGCGCCAGATGCGGCCTTCGTTCACAAATTCCGTCTGCGAAAGGGCGACGCGTTGGACGTGGTGGCAGTCGATGAAATGGCTGGAGATGCCGATGGAATCTGGCTTCCGGCGCTCTTCCTGCACATCTTTTTGCGTCATTACAAACGCGCCGCGCATCCGCCGCGCCTCGCGGACGTAGAGCTGGTACGGGAAGTTTCCGTTGTCGGCGAACTCGTCCTTGTGCAGGCCCCATTCGCTCATTTCGGCGCGCAGTTTTTCCGGCACGCTCGCATCGACGAGCAGAAAATGCAGCAGCCCGAGCGTGTAGTTTTTGTGGTCGGCAAAAATCGTGTCGCGCGTCGCGTAGTCGCCGTCCGGCCAGTCGAACTGCCCGCCGAAATGCCCCAGTGAAATCACCGCCGCCTGTTTGTTGTTCACCTCGAACTTGCCGTGGCGGCGCGGGTAAAAATCCAGCACGTCGGTCAGTTTCACGTTCTCGCCGCGCGCGCCTTTTTCGCGCAGCCAGTTCTCCAAAATCCGGTAGCGCCGGCGGTCGTAATGCGTTGGCGGCGGAATCGCAACCTTGTGCTCCGCGTCCTTCGCGAACGTGAGGCGGAAGTTGTAATTCATCACGCCCGGATGCGCGTCGCCCTCCTTCAAATCTTTCGCCCACGCGCTGATGCCCGGCAGCAATTCGCCACGATCATCGACCGTCGCGGCCTTGCGCGGCGTCTTGTCAAAACGGACGCCCGCCGCCTCCTCGCCGAACTCCGCGCGGCTCTCGCGCCCGACGGCGTATTTCACGCCCGCGCGCGCCATCAAGTCGCCTTCGTAACTCGCGTCCACGAACAAATGCGCGGCCACCGTCGAGCCGTCGGTGAGCGTGACCGCGCGGATTTTTTTCGCGTCATCCTTTTCCACCTTCACCACGGCGCTGCCGAATCGCACCTCGACTTTTGCCTCGCGCAGCAAGTCGTTGAAAACCTTTTCCGCCACACTCGACTCGAAGAAATATTCCGCCTTGTTCGTGCCGTATTCTTTGCCGAGACGTTCGTAAAATTCGAGCGCGAACCCGCCAATCGTCCACTTGAGCATGTGCTCGCTTTCCGCCGTGTTGATCCCACTCGTGCTCAAGCCGCCGAGGTGTTTTGTCGGCTCGAGCAGCGTGACTTTTGCGCCCTCGCGCGCCGCGGCGACGGCAGCCGCGATGCCGCACGGAGTGCCGCCGTAAACGACGACATCCACCGGTTCGACGGCGGCAGCGGGCAGGGCGAAAAGCAGGCACGCGAGAAAGATTTTCATTTTGGCGTGGGGCTCAGCAGATAGGAAAGCAGGTCGTTGAACTCATCGGCTTTGAGTGCCTCGCCGAAGCCCGGTGGCATCAAGGAAAGATTCGACTGCGCCCGCGACTTTACGCGCGTTTTGGCGACCGTCGTTTCCTGTCCCGCGACGTCGCGCACGAAGAGATTTCCACCTTCCTCGCGCTGCACCATGCCGGTCATCTGCTCGCCATTTTCGAGCGTGAGCGTGGTCAGGCGAAAAGCCGGATCGACGTTGCGATTCGGGTCGATGATGTCCTCGCACAGCCGTTGCACGCCGCGCGCCGAGACGCCGTCGAGATTCGGTCCGACATTGCCGCCGTCGTTGCGGAAGCGGTGGCAGATCGCGCACGTTTGCTGAAAAATTTGCGCGCCGTGTTTCGGGTCGGGCTTCGCGTCGGCGAACGCCTTCACGCGCTGTGCGATCAGCGCGTCGAGACGCGCGTCTTCGGACGGCAAACCTTGGACGAGCTTCGCGGCGCGGGCGCGCAGTTCGGGCGCGCGCGTTTCCATCACGGCGGCGAAAAACTTGCCGCGCAAAACGGTGGCGGAGACTTTACCGGCCTCGACCAAATCAAGCAGCCGCGTCGCGCTGTCATCGGTTTTTGCCAGGACGACCGCCAGAATATTTCCCAGTTCGGACGGAGCGGCGGGCAGCGCGGCGAGACTGGCGGTGGCGGCTTTTTCGCCGACTCGCTGTCCGAGCAATTCGGCGGCGCGTTTGCGCACGGCGAGGTCGCCGGGGTCGTTCAAGGCCGCCACGAGTGCGTCGAGGCCGGGCTCCAGATTGGCCAGCGCGTTGAGCGCGGCGACGCGGAGTGCGGTCGGCCGTTTCGGATCGGTGGCGACGGCGGCGAGCGGCGAAAGTTTCGCGTCGAGCTTCGTCTCGCGCAGGGCTTCGAGCGCGCGCTTGAGCGTGGCTTCGTCGGGACTCGCGAGCGCGTCGAGCAGCGTGCGGTCGATCCACGTGGCGGTCGCTTGGGGAAAATGGAGGCTGCGTTTGCGGGCGGCGTCGTTGAGCGCGTCGGCCATCGCCAGCCGCTGCGCGAGCGGCGCAGCGCGGAATTTTTCCACGAACGCAAACAGCGCGGGCAGTTTCTCCGGCGCGATGTGCAGCGCGGCGTGTTTGAAAAACTCGCCCGCGCGCGGCGTGGCGAAGTGGGTGCGTTCGAGGTGCGCGAGGAGGAAGTCGGCGGAGTTGGGTGTGGGAATCGCGAGCGAAACTTCTGCCACGAATGACATCAGCGCGGAAAACGAGCGAATAATTTCCAGATTTGGATTGGTGCCCTGCGGGTAGTCAGGAACCTCAATTTTGGTAATATGCGAGTAGCCTTCCGAGCTGAGCAGATAATCCCGGAGCAACATTTTAGCTGCATACTCCGCAACTGGGTCCCGCCCTCGGTAAAGAGCGGCGAAGTCGCTAATGATATGCAAATAGGCTTCGCCCAGTATTGCTTTAGGAGAGCTTGCGAAAACAAAAAAACGGCTAAGCAAGCCGCGCGCATCAGCGTAGTGATTTGTCTCTTCAACGGCGAAAAAGCTGACAGATGCAGTTTTGCCTGCGCGATCTCGATCGATATCAGCCAATGTTCTTCCGAGGAGGAGCCAATCAGGTCGCATAGAAAGATCGTTTACGCTGCGTGAGTAGTAGCGAACAAGAATGCTCGCCGCATGAAGCTCTTGTGGTGTGGCGATGCCGAGTCTCTCTGCCACCCAAAACAGATAAGCAAGCCCTACAGGCTTGTCAGTGTAGGTGGGCTCGATCTCGTCATCTTTACTTATCCCATTCTGCCACGCCTTCAGATTTGTAGGGACTAAGTGCTTTTGAAGCTGGCTACGAAAGGTTGATGAGTCTCTACAAACCAACTCATTCGTCGCCAGCCGGCGCACTTCGAGGTTCGGGTCGCCGAGTTTTTCGACGAGCGCTTTCGCGTCAAGCTTCGTGAGGTCGGGGAGCGCACGCGCCTCGCGTGCTGGTCGCGGCGCCTCGCCGCGACGAACTTCCTCGACGGACGAATTTCGCTGCGCGACGTTTTTTCCTTCGACCGCGTCGGCGGAAGTTCGCGAAGGCGGGGCGCCTTCGCCAGCACGCGAGGCGCGTGCGCTCCCCGAAGCTGCCGCTTCCGCCTTCGCGGCATTTTGTTTCTCCGCTTCTGCCACCGCGGTGCGCGCGTCTTTTTCCCCGACATACACGACGCGCCAGATGCGCCCGTGCGTGTGGTCGCGGTGCGGGTCGGTCAGCGGCACTTCGTAGTGGCCGATGATCGCGTTGTAAAAATCCGCGATGTAAAGCGCGCCGTCGGGGCCGAGCTTGAGGTTCACCGGGCGGAACCACGGGTCGTCGCAGGTGACGAAATCCGGCTGCCGGAGCGCGCGCGGCGTCGAGCCGTGCCATTCGAGTTTGTCGCGATTCACGCGGCGCGTGACGGGGTTGCCGTTGAAAAGATTGCCGCGAAATTCCTCGGGCCATTTGTCGTCGGCGTAGTACGCGATGCCGCCGATGGCGCTCGATCCGTGGTCGTCGTCGGTGATGCGCGGCGCGAAGCCGAGTCCGTCGTGCTGTTTGCCGATGCCCTCGTAGTAGCCGCCGCGCAGGAGGAGATAGACGGGCTTCGAGTGCGAGTCGGCGCTGTAGAGATTGCCGAGCGGGTCGAACGCGAGGCCGAACGGATTGGTCTGGCCGTGCGTGAAAATTTCAAACCTCGATCCGTCGGGGCGAAAACGAAATGTATTGCCGCTGTCGAGAACGGTGAGGTTGCCCGCGCGGTCGCGGACTTCGGAGTGATTGCGAAAACCGTGCGTGCCGTAAATCCAGCCGTCGATCCAATA
>JANXWU010000197.1 GCA_025350985.1 Spartobacteria bacterium
ATGCCACGCCCGGCAGATAATCCTCATTCGCGCGCGTCGCCCGCATCCGCCCGATGTGCTCGGGGTCGTGACCCCAGAGTGCAATCGGCGCGCCATTTTTCGAGAGCAAAATGGCGAGCGCAGTGCCCCAGCTTCCCGCGCCGATGATGCCGATCTTTGGAAAATTCATGTTTTGATTTACCGCGACGGACGCAACGATCGCGACGATTTTTTTGCAAATCGTGGCGTTCGTCGCGGTTTATTTTTCTGGCGGTTTTTTTCCAAAACGGTGCTCGGTGCCAGCGAGCAGACGGTGGATGTTTGGGCGATGCCGCCAGATCGCCAGCGCGGCGATAGCGAGCGAAAACCAGAACAGCGGCCAGTCGCCGACATGCGCGAAAACCATCAGCAACCACACCACCAGCGGCAGCGCCGCCGCGGCCAGAACCGAGGCGAGCGAGACGAATTTTGTGACTTGGAAAAGCAGATACCAGAGCGCGATGCAGATGGCGCTGGCGTAGGGCATCAATGCCAGGATCACGCCGCCGGAAGTGGCGATGCCTTTGCCGCCCTTGAACATTAACCAGACGGGAAAGTTGTGGCCGAGGATGACGGCAATGCCCGCCAATATTCCCGCGGCGGTGTGTGTGAGCCAGACGATGGTGCCGCCGGCGAAGTCAGCGGCGGGGGCATTTGTAAAATGGAACATCGGCAACCGAGCGGCGATCCATTGACCAACCACCACGGCCAGCGCGCCCTTTGCAAAATCCAGCGCGAACACGAGCAGGCCCCACTTTTTTCCGAGCGTGCGCGAGACGTTCGTCGCGCCAATGTTTCCGCTGCCGTGCTGACGAATGTCGATCCCGCGCGCGCGGGCGACGAGCAGCCCGAAGGGAATCGACCCGAGCAGATAGGCGGCAACAACGATGCAAATCAAAATCATCTCAGGAAAATTAGCGGGCGCTTGTCTCGGGGTCGAGTCATGACGGGTGACAGCAAAAATTCGACTTGGAAAAAGCGCGTGTGACACGCGGTTTTTTTAAAGTAGAAGCACTGCCGGTGCGCTGAGTTCCCACCAACGCAGCTACCTCTTGCGCGCGCGCTTTTCTTCCAGCACGCGCTCGATTTTTCCGAGCGGCAGACAGTTCACCACGTCCCCGCGCGAGAGCCAGCCTTTGCGCGCCACCCCGACTCCGAAGTGCAGGAACTGCAACTGCGACGTGTGATGCGCGTCCGGGTTGATCGCGCATTTCACGCACTTTTCCTTCGCCAGCGGCCACCAGCGCCAGTCCAGGTCCAGTCGATGCGGATTGGCGTTGAGTTCGAGGATCGTGCCGGTGTGCGCGCAGGCGTCGAGGATCGCGGGGACATTCACCGCGTAACCGTCGCGCGTGAGCAGCAGGCGTCCCGTGAGATGGCCGAGAAAAGTGACGTGCGGATTGGAAATCGCCTTGATGATTCGCGCCGTCATTTCGGCCTCGGGCAAATTAAAAACGGCGTGGACGCTGGCGACGACGTAATCGAGTTGTGCCAGCACGTCGTCGGGAAAATCGAGCGCACCGTCCTTCAAAATGTCGCACTCGACGCCGGCAAAAAGCCGGAAGCCGTCGCAGGTTTTATTCAACGCGCGGATTTGTTGCACCTGCGCCAGAAGCTGCTCCGCCGTCAAACCGTGCGCCTGCACCGAGCTTTTGCTGTGGTCGGCGATGCCCAGATATTGCAGGCCGAGTTCCTGCGCGGCGGCGGCCATTTCCTCCAGCGACGAGCGTCCGTCGCTCGCGGTGGTGTGGTTGTGAAAGGTGCCGCGCAGATTTTCCAATTCCACCAATCTCGGCAGCGCGTGTCCTTCCGCCGCGGCGATTTCCCCGCGGTCTTCCCGCAATTCGGGCTCGACGTAATCGAGGTCGAGCGCGCGGTAAATTTCCGCCTCGTTTTGCATCGGCGGAATTTCCTTCGGCGCCGCCTTCGACTTCCGGCCTTCGACTTTTGCCAACTGCTCCAGCCGATATTCATTCAACGTCCAGCCGCGTTCCAGCGCGCGTCCGCGGATCGCGACGTTGTGTTCCTTGCTGCCCGTAAAGTACATGAGCGCGAACGGATACTCGCTGTCTTTCACCACGCGCAAATCGGTCTGAATCCCGGATTGCAAGCGGACGCTGGATTTGGTGGGGCCGTGCGCGATCACGCTTTCGACGGATGGATGCCCGACAAAAAACTGACTCACCGTTTCCGGCGTTTTGGTCGAAACGATGAAGTCGAGATCGTGGACAATTTCCTTGCGACGGCGGTAGCTGCCGGCGATGGCGCACTGGATCACGTCGGGATGCTGGCGCAGTTCCTCGAGCAAATGTTCCGCGCTCGCCGCGATGTCGCCGAAACGAAATTTTCCCGCGTGTTTCGCGCGCGATTCGATGGCGGCGCAGATGTTTTTCGCCGTCTTCTCACCGAAGCCCGGCAGCGCGGCGACGCGTCCATCGCGACACGCTTTTTCAAGCGTCTCAATCGAGGACACGCCGAGCTTTTCGTAAACGGCCTTGATCTTTTTCGCGCCGAGTCCCTGCAATTCGAACATCTCGAAAAGGCCCGCCGGGAACTCCGCTTTCATCTCTTCATAAGCCTGCAACCTGCCCGTCGTGAGCAATTCCTGCAGCTTCTCGGCGATCGATTTTCCCAGACCGGCAACTTCCTCCAGCCGCTGCTCGCGCGCGAGTGCAGGCAGGTCGCCATTGAATTGTTGCAGCGCCCGCGCGGCGTTCAGGTAAGCGCGAATCTTGAATGGATTCCCGCCTTTTAGATCCAGCAACTGCGCCATCGATTCAAGAATTTCGACGGCGTCGTCCCGGGTCACAGGCTGCTTTTGATTCGGCGGATTTTCCACGGCGCGAAACCGTAAAGCCACCTCGCGAATACTGGCAAATCAAATGCACCGCGCGGGAGACCACGGGGCAGAAAGATTTTGCATCTGGAACTCAGGAAGGCAGGAAAAGAAGAGAGCAATGGGTCAGTTTAAAAAAGCGCGTGTCATTCCGACCGAAGCGAAGCGGAGTGGAGGAATCTCTCAATCGATCCGGTAATGGCTCAGTTTGAAAAAAGCGCGTGTCATTCTGAGCGAAGTGGAGTTCGCCCAAGCGAACGGAACGCAGTCGAAGAATCTCTTGAACCATTCTTCAGCGTGTCCACTCACGGGGAAGTGCAAGAGATTCTTCGACTACGCCAAGCCTTCGCTCAGAATGACACGCGCTTTTTTCAAACTGAGCCATTTGCCCCTTTTCCTGCATTCCTGAGTTCCAGATTTACTCTTTCCCCGCGTCGCCTCGACGCCGCGTTTGCAGTTTTTCATTTTCACGATGCGCGCAATCCGTGTAATCCGTGAAGGCTCATGTCCAACGGCCTGTTCATCACTTTTGAAGGCTCGGAAGGCTGCGGAAAATCGACGCAGATCGAGCGCCTGGCGACCCGCCTCAAAGGCGCCGGACGGCGCGTCGTGGTGACGCGGGAGCCGGGCGGCACGCCGATTGGCGAGCACATCCGGCACTTGTTGAAATTCGCGCCGGCGGGACAGGCGATGAAATCGGAAACCGAGCTGCTGCTGTTCGCCGCGAGTCGTGCGCAAATCGTGCGGGAGCTGATCGAGCCGGCGTTGCGTGACGGGGCGACCGTGATCGCGGATCGCTTCCTCGATTCCACGACGGTGTATCAGGGAGTCGCGCGGAGACTCGACGCGGCGTCGGTGAAGTTCATCAACGATTTCGCTGTCGGCGGCTGTGTGCCGGACCTCACGTTCGTGCTCGATCTTGATGCGGCGACGGCGCGGGCGCGCATGTTGAATCGGTCGCGTTCGGTCGCCGCGCCCGACCGCATGGAGCAGGAGCCGGTGGAATTTTATGAGGCGGTGCGGCAGGGTTTTTTGCAACTCGCCGCTGTGGCGCCGCAGCGCGTGTGCGTCATTGACGGGTCGAAGCTTTCCGACGAAGTCGAAGCGCTCATCTGGCGGCAACTCGAAATGAAACTTCGCTTGGTAAATTGATTCCATGGCCTTTGCCCGCGCGACCGCCTTCGACCTGCTGACCCGCGCCCACCAGCGCTCGCGACTCGCGCATGCGTATTTGATTTCCGGCCCGGCCGGCAGCGGCAAACGCGAGCTTGCCTCCGACTTGTGCGCGCTCGTGGGCGGGCCTCCGATGCAGGGCGGACTTTTCAGTGAGGCGAGTGATTCGCCGTTGAAAAATCCGGATGTCCACACGATCGAACCGGAATCAAAATCCCGGCGCATCGTGATCGACCAGGTGCGGGCGCTGGAGCGCGAATTGCAGATGCGTTCCAG
>JANXWU010000279.1 GCA_025350985.1 Spartobacteria bacterium
TCAGCGAAAAATACCAGCCGACGATAGCCGGTCCGGCAAACAGCCACAGCAGCGCGCCCAGCGCGAGATAGGGGCCGAAGGGAATTTTCGCCGACCATTCCCGCCGGCGCAAAGTGATCGCCACCAAGCCGAGCAGTGCCCCGCTCATGGCCGCGCTGACGATCGTGAACAGCACGGCTTTCCAGCCGAGAAAAGCGCCGATGGCCGCGATGAATTTCACGTCGCCAAAGCCCATGGCCTCCCGTGGAATCGTCAACTCGGAGGCGCGCGCCGTGATCGTGTCCAGTTGCATAAGTTCGTGCTCTTCTTCCCCCACCAGAAGACGGTTGAAGAAAAATTTCAGGGTCGTCTTTTCGTACCGCATTCCGGCGACCTGAGCCTCGCTGCACGCAACAAGGAGCTGATCGCTTTCGCGCGAAAAAATCTCGCTCCACTGCATGGTCTCGCCGCCGATTTTCATCTCGGCATCCTCGCCCGTGCGTGTCCAAGTGAAGGGTTGTTCGCCTTCGAGCCGCACGCGCTTTTTTCCAAACGCCAGCTTGCCGGCTTCGACCACACCCCACAGCACTCCAAAGCCGGTCGCCGCTCCGGCGAGCGACCAAATCGCGCCCAGCCCATGCGATTCCACGCCCATCAAAATCGGAATCGCGAAACCGCAAATAACTCCGGCAATCGCGCCGCCGATCGTAATCTCGTCGGGAATGATGAAGTGCTCGAAATCAATGAACGTCGCGGTGACCAAGAGTGCCGCCAAGAGCCAGTAGGCGAGCGCTTCGATCCAGGAAAACTTCAGCCACAGCGCGAGGAAAAGCGCCGCCGTCAGCAACTCCACGCCGAAATAGCGGAACGGAATCCGGCACCGGCATTTGGCGCAGCGGCCTCGCAGCGCGAGCCAGGAAAAGAGCGGCAGATTATGCTGCCACGCGATCTGGTTGTCCTCCTTCGGGCACTTCGGACAGAACGAACGTTTCGGCTCGTTCACCGAAAGGCCGAGCGGCATGCGGTAGATGCAGACGTTTAAAAACGAGCCGATGCACGCGCCGAAAACAAATGCGAACGCATCGAACAAATAGTGGTAAAACGTCAGGTCTCCGTGCGGCATTTTGGAATTGCTCGGGCGCGATTTGGCCGTTCACTCTTCGCGCCGGAATTTCTCCAGCGCCACTTTCAGTTGTTGGTAAAGCGCCCGCGTCCAGTGCGAAAGCGCGTTCCGTGCCTCCACCGTTTCGCCCGCGCGGAAATCGACGGGCGTCAGGATCACGCGCACATTTTTCAGCCCGGTTTTCGCGGCCAGCACGAACAAGTCCTCCGCTGCCGCATCGCCCATCGCGAGGCAACCGACCGAGACGCGGTTGCCGTGAATCATGATGTCGCCTCCGAGCTTTTCCCGATGGTCTTCGCGCGCCCGCGCGCGGTCGAAATCGTTCGGATAATTCACCCGCAGGGCGAGATGGAATCGGCTGTTTGGATTCAGCGAAGCGATGTCGTACAAACCCTCGGGAACCTGTCGGTCGCCCTCGCGCATCTTCGGCCCGCTGGTGCCGCTGGCCGCCAGGATCGGGTAAGTATGAATCCATTTCATCGGGCCGTTTTGAGCGCCGGCCCAAAGCTCAAGATGCTGGGTGTTTTTCACGCCGATGAGCACGACCCGCCGGGGCGGATAATCGATTTTCGCCCGCTCAAACCACGGTGCCAGCCGGTCGCCGGCAGTCTTTTCAAACTCGGTGACTCGCTCCGCGATCGTCTTCGATTCGGCAGCGGCGCGGCCTGTGATGGAGAGAATCAAAATGACGGACGTGGCGAAGCAAAAGCAAATCCCAACGCGAAGTCGTTTCACCCGCGGGGAAGATCGCCCTCGATCATTTCGCACAGGACGTGCAGCAGAAATTTGTGGCCTTCCTGAATGCGGGCGGTGATCGGGCTTGAGACAATCAGTTCGACCGTGGCCAGCCCTTTTGCCTTCCCGCCGTCGCGGCCGAGCAGCGCGACGGTTTGCAGGCCGCGGCCTTTCGCTTCCTCCAGTGCGCGCAGGATATTTTTGGAGTTGCCACTCGTCGTGATCGCCACCAGCACGTCGCCCGTTTGCGCGAACGCGCGCACCTGCCGGGCGAACACTTCGTCGAATCCGTAATCGTTGCCGATGGCCGTGACCAGGCTGCCGCCTCCGGACAGATTGAGGGCGGGAAACGGACGACGGTCGTTGACGAAGCGGCAGGTGAACTCTGTGGAAAAATCCGCGCCGTCCGCCGCGCTGCCGCCGTTGCCGCAAACGAGCAGTTTTTTCCCGCCGCCCAGGCAGCCCAGAATGATCCCCGCCGCTTCGTGCATCGGGCCTTCCAACGCGCGCAAGCGGAGCAGACTTTCCGTTGCCGTTTCGATGGCGGTTTCCAAGAAGCTCATGGGGCGAGGTGAAGAAAAAACTCCGCCGCCGCTACAGAATGGGCGCGATATCGACGCACAGGGTGTCACCCGGTCTGAGCAATGCGCGTGCAGGGGTTTCGCCGCGGCGCACCGTCAGCACGCTGACCGTTTTTG
>JANXWU010000295.1 GCA_025350985.1 Spartobacteria bacterium
GTTTGGCCAGGGCGTCGCGTCCGATGAAATCCGGCTTTTCGAGATCGACAAAAATCGAAAGCCCGGCTTCGAGCGGCGTGTGCTCGGGCGAAAGGTCGGAGCCGTTGAGCGGGTAACACATTTCCAGCCGCAGTGTGTCGCGCGCTCCGAGTCCGCAGGGCTTGATCCCGAGCGCCGCGCCTTTTTCCAAAATCTGATTCCACACCCGCGCGGCGCAGGCGGCGGGAAAAAACGCCTCGAAGCCGTCCTCGCCCGTGTAGCCGGTGCGCGAGATGTAAAACTCCATCCGATCGCAGTTGATTTGTTTGATGCCGTTGCGGTCAGGTCGCGAGTGGAGTCCGTCAAAAAAAAGATCGAAGAGCTGCGGCGCGTTCGGCCCTTGGACTGCGAGTCCGGCGAAGTCCGCGCCGCGCACTTCGAGTTCCACCCCGGGCTCCAACTGCGTTTGCATCCAGGCGATGTCCTCGCTCGTTTTGGCGGCATTGACGACGAGGAAAAATCGCTCCGGCGCACACCGGAAAAGGTAGAGGTTGTCGATCACGCCCCCGGCGTCGTTGAGCAGAAACGAATACTGCCCCTCGCCGTCGCCCAGGCGCTCGACGTTGTTGGTGAGGATGCGGTTGAGCCAGCGGCACGCGTGCGGCCCCGACACCATGACCTGACCCATGTGAGAAATATCGAAGACGCCCACCGCCTGCCGCACGGCATGATGCTCGTCGATGATGCTCGAATAATGCACCGGCATCGCCCACCCGCCAAACGGGATCACCTTCGCGCCGCGCTTTGCGTGCTCGTCGAAGAGCGGCGTTTTTCTCGGCGTTGAATCTGGGGGTTCCATCGCTACAAGAAAGGAATTCGGTTATGCCGGACGCCGTGCGCGCGTGCGGCGGACGATTTGGAAAAAAGGTCGGGCTCGCATCGCGGGAAATCTAAAATCCTTCCACGCCCGCCGCCTTGGCCTTGAGGAAAAGTTTGAACTCAGCCGTCGCGATCACGAGGAATTTCCGGTCCACGGAGGCGGTGGCTTCCGCCTTGCCGTCTTCGCGATCCCAGCCCAGCACGCCGTCCTTCTCGGTGAGCGTCTGCCGCCAGTTGGCGTTGGAGGCATTGAACTGCAGGAGCAGCTTGATCTGGTCGCCGGTGAGCTGCGTCCGATCCTCCTTTTCGTAGCGGATGGAGCCCGCGCGGTTGCTCAGAAAGGTGATGCGCACGAGAAAGCCGTTTTTCTTGAAGAGCAGACTTTTTTGCTCGCCGAGCAACGGATCGACGTCCGAACTCACCGCCGTGCCGTAGCGCGCATCGCACTGCTTTTCCGACTCGCCCAGCCGCGCCTGCGCGCACCGGATTCCGACGGCAAGCGCGAGCAAAATCAGCGGCGTGGGGCGAAATTTCATGCGAGCGCGCGAGCATACACGAGCCGCTGGTGCGCGGAAGCGGCGATTTGATTTGCGCCTTTGACACATGAAGGCAACCGTCCAGCCCGCATGAACTGGATCGACTCCCTCGAACGCCGTTTTGGCCACCTCGCCATCCACGGCTTGGTGCGCATCATCGTCGCGTTCAACGCCGCCGTGTTCGTGCTCTCGCTCGCCAATCCGCAGTTTCTCAAGCTGCTTTATCTCGATCGCGAATTGATCCGCCACGGCCAGGTCTGGCGGCTGTTCACCTACATTTTCATCCCGCCGCTCGACCGCTGGTGGCTCATGCCCGATTACCTCTGGCTGGTTTTCGCGCTGATGTTTCTGTGGATGCTCGGCGATGGCTTGGAGCAGGCGTGGGGCGCGTTCAAGCTCACGCTGTTTTATTTCATCGGCATGATCGGCACGACCATCGCCGCGTTCGCGTTTGGCGAGAGCTACAACAACGTGATGCTCAACGTCTCGCTCCTCTTCGCCTTCGCCACGATTTTCCCCGATCACATGATCCTGATTTTCTTTTTCCTGCCGGTAAAAATAAAATGGGTCGCGTGGGTTTCGTTTGCCGGCGTGTTGTTCACGTTCCTGACCGGCGACGGCTCCGCGCGCGCGGCCATCGTCGCGGCGCTGGCGAACTACGCCCTCTTTTTCGGCCCGGCGATCGTCGGCATGGCGCGGCAGCGGAAACAAGTCGCGAACCGGCGGCTGCGCTTCGAGCGAGAGATCAACGAAGCTGGCGGCGAGCCGATGCACTGCTGCGCTGTCTGCAAAAAAACCGAGGCCGACGATCCGCACCTCGATTTCCGCGTGGCGAACGACGGCACCGAATACTGCGTCGAGCACCTGCCACTGCGGGCGTGAAAAATTCGGCAGTCGCTCAGTTTCAACAGATTCTTAGACTCCGTTTCGTTCGCTGTGCGAACTCCACTTCGCTCAGAATGACACGCGGTTTTTAAGCGAATC
>JANXWU010000312.1 GCA_025350985.1 Spartobacteria bacterium
GCGATCCGTGGGACACGCAGTGGGATATGCTGTGGGCGTTGATTGGATCATTGCTCGCGCAAACCATCCTTACACGGTTGCACAACCGGCAACTGGCGTTACTTCGGCTTGGTGAACGCGCGACTTAAACGAGAGGCACGCGCTACTGTTTGAGATACATTTCTACCCGGCAGTCAAACCCGCCGAAGTCAACCACTTGGCGGGACTGCAATCTTAATGATTGCTGCAGGCACTCCATGCGCAAGGGGTTGGCAAAAATAAGTCGCCCGCCGGGCTTGAGCATGGTGGCCGTAACGGAAAACAGGTCCCCAATTAGTTCGCGAAGGTTGGGGATGGGAACTCTCATGCCCATAGGTGGGTTGGTAATGATGACACCAAGGCTGTTAGGTCTTATTACACTGCGTTTTGGGTAATCGCGGAAGTCGCACCAGGTAAAGGCTGCCTGCACGGAGGATAAGTTCGCGGCGGCGAAATTACTCCGGCTGATCGCGATGGCGGCGGCGCTAAGATCGGTTCCGTGAATGCTCCGCACTCCACCAAGGAGCGCCCTTTCAATCAGCTCCATCCCAGAGCCGCAAAAAGGATCCCACACGGTCTCATTTTCCAAGCTTCCAGCCAGCCGCGCCATGCAGGCCGCGAGCGGAGGATGAGTGGCGGCCGGCACGTCTTGCTGCCGGTAGTACCAGCGCGGGTCAGGGATTAGTTTCGGAGTCAGTTCCACCGTTTCGCCTGTGGCTCCGGGATGAATGGCCATCGTCCACGGCGCTTGTCGCGCGTCATTGAGTATATCAGGACAAAGGAGATAAGCGCGGCTCGTCACGCGCCGCACCAAACCTCGCTGATGACCCTCTGCCACAAAGTCCAGCCGATAACGAATCGAGCCTTCAGTAAAGGATTGAAAAAGACGCAGGGAGAGTGGTGAGGTTATTACTTTTGCCAAAGCTTCGACATACTCTTCATCACTTGACCTCCTTAAGTTGCCTAACACCAATCCAACCGACCCAAAGCAACGGAGCCGGTAAATGTCACCCAAGGTAAAAGGAGCAATGGCTTCGATCATTACCAAGCCACTTTGAACCCCGGTGACGCGAAACTTGCCCGGTCTTTTGCCAGAGTTCGTCACTTCCTCGCTGACAAAGTTTTCCAAGCCTCGGCGGCCTCGCAGGTGAATGCGCAAGCCCGCGAAATCAAGGAGCACGCCGTCCAACTTAACCCTACTAGGACTGAAGCTGCGCGCGACGCTGGCCTCGACCCTCTGCGCGGTCCGCACCTTCAAGTCGCACGCGCCTTCCTGCATGGCTTTCAACGTCGCCGCCCCGCCTATCCTTTCCAACGCCTCCCCCAGAAACTTTTTCTCCCGCTCCACCTCAGTCGTCCGCAGCAGGTTCAGGAGTTGCGCCTCTTCTCCTGCTCCCGCGCCGATCTTCGGCAGCGCCGACATGGCATAGCGCCGGACCTTTTCACACTCGTCCTGCAACAGATTGCGAAGCCATGTCCGGGCCTTGTCTTTCTCTGCTTCCGTGCCGGATTCGGAAAAGACGACGCCCACCGCACGGATGACTGCGGCTCTTTGCGTGCGCTCCGGCGGCGCAGCACGCTCGAACAAAGGCACCTCTGTATTCCACAGTTGTGCGCACGTCAGGACACGCAACTGTTTGTAGAGTTCCTTGGCGGGATTAACTCTGGCGCTCTTCATGCGTTCGTCCGTTGTAAAAGCTCGTTCTCCTTTGACTCCCACCGGCCAAAGATACCACAGGGCAAAATCATTTCGTTGCGCTGGCTAGGCAGGCCGAGTTCGCCCACGTTAATCCTGCCGCCAGCCTTTGACATTAACTCTGTGAGTAAGTTGTCCAGGACAATGGAAGACAGGTTGGAGGTATAACTGTTCACTAAGAGAAACAATGGCTGTTCGCTTAAAAGCGCGCGACACTCGATTAGTAGCTTCCACAGGTGCGTTTCGAGCTTCCACACCTCCCCGGCGGCGCCCCGTCCGTAAGCGGGCGGATCCATGATGATCGCGTCGTAGCGCCGCCCGCGCTTTAGCTCCCGCGCCACGAACTTCAGACAGTCGTCGGCAATGTAGCGAATGGGTGCCGCGGCTAGACCCGAGAGGGCGGCGTTGTCCCGGCACCATTGGACGACACCCTTGGACGCATCCACATGGCAGACGCTGGCTCCCGCGGCGGCACAAGCGACCGCAGCCGCGCCCGTGTAGCCGAAAAGGTTGAGCACACTAACTTCCCGACCCGCAGCGCGCGCGGCGATTATTTTTTGCGAGCACCAATCCCAGTTGGCGGCTTGTTCGGGAAAAAGTCCGGTGTGTTTGAAATCGGTCGGTCGGATTTTGAAAGTGAGGTTGCGATAACGAATCGTCCACGACTCGGGCAAGGGACGGCGAAACTCCCAACGCCCGCCTCCAGTGTCGCTGCGATGGTAGTAGCCATCCCACCCGCTCCAGTCCTGGCTGCCGCGTTTCGGCCAAATGATCTGCGGGTCTGGTCGCACGAGCACCACCTCGCCCCAACGCTCCAATTTCAATCCGCCCCCGGTGTCAATAAGTTGATAGTCCTGCCATTGGTCTGCGATTAAGACCTGTGGCATGTGTGTTGGCGGTTGGTTTGTTGGCACCGGCGGAAACATATCACATCCCCGTTATCGCGAGCGAAGTGAAGGCGTCTCAGTCACATTTACTGAAAGGCAACGCTCTGGGATCGTTCGTGAGATTCCTCCACTGCGCTTCGGTCGGAACGACATTCGTTTCAAAACGCGAAGTTGAACTTTGCATTGAGCCGGGTGGCGCGGGTTGCTAGCGTGCCGCCTCATCCTCCGCCATGAACAAAAATATCGAGTCGCTCCTTTCCGAAAAACGCGTTTTCAAACCGGCGAAGGATTTCGTCAAAAAAGCGCGCATCAAAAGCAAGGCGCAGTATGACGAGATGTATCGCGAGTCGATCGCGAAGCCCGATAAATTCTGGGCGCGCGAGGCGTCGGAACTTCTCTGGAACAAGAAGTGGACGAAGGTGCTCGACTGGTCGAAAGCGCCGGTCGCGAAATGGTTTGTCGGCGGCCAACTAAACGTCTCGGAGAATTGCATCGACCGGCATCTCGACGGGCCGCGCCGGAACAAGGCGGCGATCATCTGGGAAGGCGAGCCGGGGGAAAAGCGCACGATCACTTACGCGCAGCTTCACGACCAAGTGTGCCGTTTCGCGAATGTCCTCAAGCGCAACAAAATCAAAAAGGGTGACCGCGTCTTAATCTATATGCCAATGATCCCCGAGGCCGCCGTCGCGATGCTCGCGTGCGCGCGGATTGGCGCGGTGCATTCGGTGGTGTTCGGCGGATTTTCCAGCGAGAGCATCAAGGACCGCCTGCACGACAGCAAAGCCGTGGCGATCATCACGGCGGACGGCGGCTATCGGCGCGGCTCGATTGTTCCGCTGAAAAAAAATGTCGATGATGCGCTCAAGCTGAGCGCCGCCGAAGTCAAGCGCGTGATCGTTTTCCGCCGCGCGGGAAATGACATTCACATCGAGGAAGGCCGGGACGTGTGGTGGCATCGCGAACTCGAATACGTCGATGCGAACTGCCCGCCGGTGCCGCTCGACAGCGAGCATCCGCTTTTCATCCTCTACACCAGCGGCTCGACGGGAAAACCAAAAGGCGTGCTGCACACGACCGGCGGCTATCTGCTCGGCGCGTATTGCACGGTGAAATACGTCTTCGATGTGCGCGATGAGGATGTCTATTGGTGCACGGCGGACATCGGATGGGTGACCGGCCACAGCTACGTCGTCTATGGCCCGCTCGCGAATGGCGTCACGTCGTTCATGTATGAAGGCGCGCCAAACTGGCCGGATTGGGGACGCTTTTGGCAGATCATCGAACAGGAGCGCGTCAACATTCTCTACACCGCGCCGACGGCGATTCGCGCGTTCATCCGCGCCGGCGATCAGTGGCCGCTCAAGCACGATCTTTCGTCGCTGCGTCTGCTCGGTAGCGTCGGCGAGCCGATTAACCCGGAGGCGTGGATGTGGTATCACAACATCATCGGCGGCGGGCGCTGTCCGATCGTCGATACGTGGTGGCAGACGGAAACCGGCGCGATCATGATCACGCCCTTGCCGGGCGCGATTCCGACGATCCCGAGTTCCGCGACGCTGCCGTTCTTCGGCGTCGATGCGGCGATTGTCGATGACAGCGGCAAAGAAGTTCCGCCGAATGTCGGGGGAAAGCTGGTCATCCGAAAACCGTGGCCGTCGATGCTGCGGACGATTTACGGCGATCACGCGCGCTACAAACAGGCGTACTGGAGCGAGATCAAAGGCGTCTATTTTGCCGGCGACGGCGCGCGCCGCGACAAGGACGGTTACTTCTGGATCGTGGGCCGCATCGACGACGTGCTCAACGTCGCCGGCCATCGTCTCGGCACGAGCGAAGTCGAGAGCGCGCTCGTCTCGCATCCCGCCGTCGCCGAGGCCGCGGTCGTCGGCAGGCCTGATGAAATCAAGGGTCAGGGCGTGGTCGCGTTCGTGACTTTGAAAACGGGGACGAAGGTGACGCCGGGTTTGCGCGAGGAAATTCGCGCGCATGTGGGCAACGTCATCGGACCGATTGCGAAGCCGGACGACGTGCGTTTCGCCGACGCGCTGCCGAAGACGCGCAGCGGAAAAATCATGCGCCGTCTTTTGAAACAAATCGCGTCGGGCGAGGTCGTGACGGGCGATACGACGACGCTCGAAGACCTGAGCGTGATCGCCAAGCTCTCCGCCCCCGAGGAGTAGCTCCGCGCGATTTAATTCGCGCGCAGGTGTCCGTATTTCTCCGCCCAATCGGCCGGCAGTCGAATCGGTTTTCCACCCGGCATCTGCACGAGCGCGAGCATCTGCCGCGCTTGGGCGATGAGCGCGTTGTCGGCGGGCCGTCGAATTTCAAACGCGCACCAAAAACGAATCC
>JANXWU010000059.1 GCA_025350985.1 Spartobacteria bacterium
GTCGCAAGTCGCCGGCCACAACCTTTTCGTGCTGAAAATTCTCCCGCCGCTGATCATCGGCGAAAAGGAAATCGACGCGTTCGTGAACGCGCTCGACGCGGTGATGAACGAGTGCCGCAAATTCCCCGGCCCGCTGTGGGACCTCGGGATGAGGTTCTTCAAAAGCTGGCTGAGCTTTGCGAGGTAGAATTGCGACGTTGCCGCCGCGAGCGGCGATGATACACTTTCCGCGTGACCGCAATTCAGAAAAAGATCGTGGTGGATGAACAGGGAAATCCGCAAGAGGTCATCATTCCGTGGGCGCAATTTTGCGAGTTGATGGAAGAACTCGGCGGCGATCTTGATGCGGAAGCGGCGGAAGATTTGCGCGCCACCCGCACCGATTGGGGAGCTGGAAAAAAAGACTCCTTTACTCCGCTCTCGGAAATCTAAAACGATGCCGCGGTTCGTTGTTCACAAACGCGCGGCGCGTTACCTCGGACGAATGGACGCGCGCATCAAAGCGCAACTCATCGCAAAGCTCGAAGATCTGGCGAAAAACCCCGACACGATGCCGGGTGTGAAGCCGATGGCCGGCGAATGGACAGGTTTCTTTCGCTTGCGCCACGGCGACCTGCGCGTGATTTATCTGCACGACCGCGCGCTAGAAACCATCGTCATCGCCCACATCGGCCCGCGCGGTGACATCTATAAATGAACCACCCCATTCACCGCAATTCCCCGGAAGCTGCGGGATCTCGGGATGCGGGTTTTCGAAAACTCGCTGAACTTTCCGCGGTGACGCGGGCGCGGAGAGATTCGCTTGCGTCTAAGCTAATAACAGATGCCAGATAGGTGCTCCGATTTCAATCTGCCCACCTTTGACATGAACCCGACCGCTGCCGACCTCACTGCCATGCTGGGCCGCGAGCGCGTCCTCACCGAGCCGGAGCATCTCGCGGTTTACGGCTTCGACGGGACGGCGGCGCTGCACGGGAACGCGGGCTGCGTGGTGTTTCCGCAGACGACGGAAGAAGTGGCGGAAATCGTAAAATACGCGGCAGCGAAAAAAGTACCGATCGTCACGCGCGGCTCAGGCACGGGGTTGAGCGGCGGCAGCGTGCCGAGCGAAGGCTGCATCGTACTCTGTCTCGTGCGGATGGATCGCGTTCTCGAACTCGACCAGAAAAATCTGACCGTGCTCGTCGAAGCGGGCGTCGTGACCCTGACAGTTTCCGAACTCGCGGACAGCGTCGGCTTGCTCTATCCGCCTGATCCCGGCTCGATGAAAATTTCCACCATCGGCGGCAACGTCGCCGAAAACTCGGGCGGCTTGCGTGGCCTGAAATACGGCATCACGCGGGATTATGTGATGGGCGTCGAGGTCGTGCTCGCGAGCGGCGAGGTTGTTTTTTTCGGTAACAAATGCGTGAAGGATGTGGCCGGTTACTCGATGAAAGACATCTTCATCGGCAGCGAAGGCACGCTCGGGATCATCACAAAAATCCTGCTCAAGCTTGTGCCGAAACCGAAGGCCAAGAAGACGCTGCTCGCGACGTTCGCGCGCATGGACGCGGCAGCGGAAACGGTGTCGGCCATCATCGCCGAGAAGATCATTCCCTGCACCCTGGAGTTCCTCGACAAGATCACGATCCGCTGCGTCGAGGGATTCGCGAAGATCGGCCTGCCCCTGGATGTGGAGGCGATTTTGTTGATGGAGACCGATGGCCATCCCGCCGCGTGCGAGGATGAGGCGAGGAAAATGGAAGAGATCGCGCGGCGCTGCGGCGCAGTGTCCGTCGTCGTCGCGAAAGACGCCGACGAAGCCGCGCGTCTCGCCACCGCCCGGCGCTCGGCCTTTTCCGCGCTCGCTCGCGAATCGCCCACGACCATTCTCGAAGACGCGACCGTGCCGCGCAGCGAGCTGGCGAAGATGATCAACTTCATCCAAAGCGTGGGCGAAAAATACCAACTGCGCGTCGGCACCTTCGGCCACATGGGCGACGGCAACTTGCACCCAACCTTTTTGACCGACGAAAAAAATCACGAGGAAATGGAGCGCGTCGAAAAAGCGATGCACGAGATTTTTGACTTCGCGATCTCGCTCGGCGGTACGATCACCGGCGAGCACGGCGTCGGACTCGCGAAGAAGCCGTTCCTCCCGAAGGCTCTCGGCAACACGAGCCTGGGTGTGATGAAGCAACTCAAACGCGCGCTCGACCCCGAGGGCATTTTGAATCCCGGAAAGATTTTCGATTGATGCACGCGAAGAACGAGACAGCCAACGACACCATCCTCGCCATCGGCCGCTCGAATCCCGAGGGCCGGCACGCGAAGCCGTTTTATCTCGAACACCTCGATTTCTCCGTCGTCCAGCAGT
>JANXWU010000338.1 GCA_025350985.1 Spartobacteria bacterium
AGGGCTTTGGCCGCCAGAAAGGTCACACGGAAATCTATCGCGGCAGCGAGTACACCGTGGACTTTTTGCCAAAGCCCTTGACCTCGGTGACGGTCATGCCTTCGACTCCAATTTCCGACAAAGCTTCCTTCACGTCTTCCATCTTGAACGGCTTGATGATCGCTTCGATTTTTTTCATGCGGATGGGATTGGATAGGCGCGCCCTTTGGAAATGGCAAGCACGACCGTATCGAGGGCCGGAGGTGAATCGGCGGGAGAAAAATGCCAGTGCGGAAAAAGAGGCAACGGCTCGTTTTGAAATAAACGGTGGGTGATCCGACCGCCGCACAGCGGAGTGGAGGAATCCCGCAACCAATCCAACAGGAGGTGTCCACAGATTTCACAGATTGACGCAGATTTTTTTAAAAGCGTGGACTGCTGCCGGTGAAATAAAATCTGCGAAAATCTGCGTAATCTGTGGATGAAAATGCCCTCGGTAATTCGTATGACTCCTCGGTCGCGTTTCGTTCCGCTCACGCTCGCTTCACGGAGTTTATCCTGAGCGATGGCGAAGGTCTCGGAATGACACGCGGGTGAAAATGAGCCACTGCTGAAAAAGATGTCGCCTCGAAAATTCCGTGGTTACTTCTTCGATGCCAAATTTGCTGACCTGGGTGCGCGAACGCGACGATGAACGGTTCGCCTGGATTTTCGACGAACATCCCGAAGTGACCGTGCAAAACGCGCGCGGGACGAGGGTGGATTTGAACGCGATGGATGCGCTGCTGCTGACCGGAGGGCCGGATGTTTCGGCGGAGTTTTTGCGGCAGGAAATTTCCGACACGTCACTGATTCAGGATGCGCAACCGACGCGCGACGCGTGGGAATTTGCGGCCTTGCGGCACGCGCTCGACGCGGGCAAACCGGTGCTGGCGATTTGCAAAGGGGTGCAGGTGCTGAACGTGGCGCTGGGCGGCACGCTGCATCTGGACATTCCCGGTCACGACTTGCCGGAAACGAAATTCGGCAACTTGCAGCCGCTGCGTTTCTCCGCGACGACGACGCAACGTTTCGCCTGTGTGAACAGCTCGCATCATCAAGCGCTCAACCGGGTCGCCGACGGACTCGAGATCGAGGCGTGGAGCGCCGCCGACGACATCATCGAGCAGGTGCGGTTGCGCGATTATCCGTACTGCTTCGGGGTTCAGTATCATCCCGAGCGCGACCCGCTCTATCGCAGTTTGTTCGACGATTTTTTCGGACGGATTGCGAGCAGGTAAAGCGGTGCGCTTGCGCCGCCCGCGCTCGCGCGGCATCGTCGAAGCCATGCGTTTCCCACGACTTCTTTTAGCAGCGCTGCTTCTTGGTCTGGCCCCGGGCGGACGCGCGGACGAGGCGCAGTTTTTGTCGAACACGCGGCAACTTACTTTCGAGGGGCGGCGCAGCGGCGAGGGCTATTTTTCGCCGGACGGCAGGCAGTTGATTTTCCAAAGCGAGCGCGAACCCGGTAATCCGTTTTATCAGATTTACGTGCTCGATTTGGAAACCGGGGACACGCATCGTGTCTCGCCCGGCGCTGGCAAGACGACCTGTTCCTTTTTTGTTCCCAGCACGGAGGACGTGATCTTTGCCTCGACGCATCACGACCCGCAGTCGGCGGAAAAACAGAGAGCCGAACTGGAGCGGCGCGCGTCGGGGAAAACGAAACGCTACGAGTGGGACTTCGACGAGGAGATGGAAATTTACCGCGCGAAACGCGACGGCTCGAATCTGCGGCGGCTGACCCAAGCGCGTGGCTACGACGCGGAGTGCGCCGTTTCGCCCGACGGAAAAAAGATGGTCTTTTGCTCGCTGCGCGACGCGTATCCGCTCGAAAAACTTTCGTCCGAGGACCGCGCGCTCTTCGAGAAAGATCCGTCATGGTTTGGCGAAATCTACATCGCGAATGCCGACGGCTCCGACCCACGGCGGCTCACCAAAGAGTCCGGCTACGATGGCGGCCCGTTCTTTGCGCCGGACGGGAAACGCATCATCTGGCGGCACTTCGACGAGAAGGGAAACGCCGATGTTTTCACGATGAAACTCGACGGCTCGGACAAACGTCGTCTGACCGATTTCGGTTCGATGTCGTGGGCGCCCTATTTTCATCCGAGCGGCAAGTATCTGATCTTCACCTCGAACAAACTCGGCTTCGCGAATTTCGAATTGTTCCTCGTGGATGCCGACGGAGCGCATGAGCCGGTGCGTGTCACGTTCACCGACGGCTTCGACGGCCTTCCGGTCTTTTCGCCCGATGGGAAAAAGCTTTGCTGGACCTCGAATCGCGCGGGCAATCAATCACAGCTTTTCCTCGCCGACTGGAACGACGAAGCGGCGCGCAACGCGGTCGAGGCCTCGCCGAAACGCGTGGACGCCTCCGCCAAAAAGCCGGAAAGCGCACCGCCGTCGAGCGCCCAACTTTCGTCGGAAAAAGCGAAGGTGGGTGAACCGATCGCTGCACCCGACCGTGGCGTTGCATCGTCATTTTCACCCGCGATCTCCAAGGCTGACCTCCAGCGCGAAGTCGAGTGGCTCGCGGACGATAAGCGCGAAGGCCGGATGACGGGCAGCCCCGGCGCGCGGGCGGCCGCGAACTGGCTGACCGAATACTTCCGCGGACTTGGGCTGAAGCCTTTTGGCGAGAGCTTCACGCTGCCGTTTGAGTTCAATGCTGGTGAGCGGGTGATCGCGGAGAAATGCAAACTGGAAATCGTCTCGATTGGAACGGGTAGGGATGGCTCTCCGAACCGTCCGCCTGACGCGGAATCCAGATCGACCGCCGGACAAAAAGCGACGCCTGACGGACAGCTCGGAGAGCCGTCCCTACCCGCGCATTTTAAAATCGACACCGACTTTCGTCCGCTCGCCTTTTCGGAAAACGGTGACACCGAAGCCGAAGTCGTGTTCGCGGGCTATGGCCTCGTCGTGCCGGGAAGCGGACAGCAAGGCTACGACAGCTACGCCGGCGTCGACGTGAAAGACAAAATCGTGTTGCTGCTGCGGTACGTGCCCGAAGGCGCCGATGCGTCGCGGCGCGCGCATTTGAATCGCTACGCCGGACTTCGCTACAAGGCGATGCTTGCGCGCGAGCATGGCGCGAAAGCGGTGCTTGTCGTCACCGGCCCGAACTCGCCGAACGGGGGTGAAGTGCTCGCGCTCACGAGTGATGGCACGTTTGCCGCGAGCGGAATCGTCGCGGCTTCGATCAGCGGCAAAGTCGCCGAGGCCTTGCTTGCACCCGGCGGCAAGTCGCTCCAGGAATTGCAGACTGCGCTCGATACCGAAAGCCCGCACGCGGAGAGCGGGTTCGTGCTGCCGAAAGTGAAAGTGAAACTCGCATGCGGCGTGGAGCATTTGAAAAAGAGCGACAGCGATGTTGTCGCCGTCCTGCCGTCGATTTCCCAGCAAACCTCCAAAGCCATTCTGGGCGCGGACGGCAGCTTGCAGATCGAACATTTTCCCGATCCCGAATACGTCCTCATCGGCGCGCACTACGACCATCTCGGGCACGGCGGCACGAGTTCGCTTCAGCGCGCGGGCGAGGAAAACAAAATTCATCCCGGCGCGGACGACAACGCCTCGGGCGTCGCGTGGGTGATGGAACTTGCCGCGTCGCTCGCGCAGGAACGCGCGGAGCATCCCGAAAAATTCCGGCGCGGCGTGATCTTCGCGTGCTGGTCCGGCGAGGAACTCGGGCTCATCGGCTCGGCGGCGTTTTGCGAGCATCCGCCGGTGCCGCTCGACCGCATCGTGGCCTTCATTAACGCCGACATGGTGGGCCGTCTGCGTGACAACAAACTCACGCTGCAAGGCGTCGGCTCGTCGCACGCGTGGCGGCGGCTGATCGAGAAACGCAACGTCGCCCCCGGCTTCAACCTCATGCTTCAGGACGATCCGTATCTGCCGACCGACACGACCAGCTTCTACCCGCGCGGCATTCCCGTGCTCAATTTTTTCACCGGCGCGCACGAGGACTACCACCGCCCGACCGACACCGCCGACAAGCTCAACTACGACGGCCTCGAACGGATCACAAAATTCGCGCGCCAGCTCGTGCTCGATCTCGTGCAAGCGCCCGAGCGACCTGACCTCGCGAAGGTGGAAAAGAGCGCCGACAGCGGCGGCTCGCGCAAGAC
>JANXWU010000380.1 GCA_025350985.1 Spartobacteria bacterium
CCCAGTACCCCAAACGCCTTATCGAAGTTGACCTGCCGATCAAGCGCATTTCGGCGCACGCGCGGCGCGAGAAATCCATCCGGCATGGGCATATTTCCACGCTGCATATCTGGTGGGCGCGGCGTCCGCTGGCGGCGTGCCGAGCCGTGATTTGCGCCGCGCTGTGGCCTGATCCGGCTGATGAAAACTGCCCGCCTGCATTTCGCGACGCAGCCGCTAAACACATTCTGGATTTCGCACGCAAGATCACCACGGACACCAAACTTGCCAACGAGCATTGCTCGCCGGAGAACTACAAGGCGTGGTCAACACTGGTTCAAAAGCCGCCGACTGGCGACGCTCATGCGTGGCTGCGCACCGCGCTCCTCGACTTCATTGCCGACTTCGCCAATTGGGACAACTCCACCGTCCGCGAATACCTCGACACCAGCCGCGCGCTCACCCAGGCCGCGCACGAGGCGCTGGGCGGAGCACCGGGCACCCGCCCACTCGTCGTGGACCCGTTTGCCGGTGGCGGCTCCATTCCGCTCGAAGCCTTGCGTGTAGGCGCGGACGCCTTTGCCAGCGACCTCAATCCCGTGCCGGTGCTGCTCAACAAGGTCGTCCTCGAATACATTCCCAAATACGGCCAGCACCTCGCCGATGAAGTCCGCAAATGGGGCGAGTGGATTAAGAGCGAAGCCGAGAAGGAGCTGGGCGAGTTCTATCCCAAGGACGCGGACGGCGCGACGCCCATCGCCTATCTCTGGGCGCGGACGATTCAATGTGAAGGCCCCGGCTGCGGCGCGGAAGTGCCGCTTATCCGCTCCCTCATGCTTGCAAGCAAGGCTCATCGGTCCCTAGCCATGCAACTCGTCCCAAACACGCAAACCAAACGCGTAGATTTCCGAATAATCATAAGGCAGCGCGACGTTTGGGTGGACCAGGCGGATACCAATACCAAAATCGAAAGTCCGAAATTCGACGGGACTCTAAAGCGTGGTTCAGCAACCTGTCCATGCTGCGGATACACAACACCCGTGGCGCGCATTCGGCTGCAGCTCCACGCTCGGAATGGAGGCGCAGACAACGCCAGACTATTCTGCGTGGTTTCTACGCGAGCGAATGAGACTGGACGCTCTTACAGACTTCCCGAAGACCGTGACCGCGAAATCGTGCGAAAAGCAGCTATCGAATTGCGCAAGCGCCAATCTCGTGAAACCGGCGGCTATACATTGATTCCCGACGAGCCGCTTCCGCCCAAAGGAACACTCGGTTTCCGTATCCAAAACTACGGGATGCTGACATGGGGTAACGTCTTCAACCCACGTCAAGCATTGACGCTGGCGGTGTTGGCGGAACTGGTCAATGCGGTCGGAAAGAAAACTCAGGCTAGTTCACTGAACGACGAAGGTCTCGTGATACAGACTTTTCTCAGCATCAGCCTCAATCGATTGATTGGCCGCACGAATTCACTTTGCTGGTGGCGGTCCGATGCGGGCCATGAAACTATCGAAGTGTCCTTTTCGGGTCAAACCGTTCCCATGAAATGGGACTTTGCCGAAGCCTGCCCCTTGACCGGCGGAACCGCGGGGTGGGACGATACCTATGCGCCTCCGGTGCGCGTCATTGAGAATCTCGCATTGCTTGCATTGCATGAAGGCATAGTTGCGCAGAACAGCGCCACTGCTCATCCCCTTCCTGACGACAGTGCGCAAGCATTCATCACTGACCCCCCCTATTACGATGCGGTGCCGTATGCCGCCCTATCGGATTTCTTTTACGTCTGGCTGAAACGAACACTGCCGCCAACGCTTACCGGATTCTTCGCCGAGAATGTCGCTCCGAAGGATGGTGAGTGCATTGTTGATGAAGCCAGCGGCAAAGACTCGGCTTACTTTGAGCGGTGCATGGCCAAGGCTATGACGGAAGGCCGTCGGGTATTGTGTCCGAGTGGTGTCGGTGTTCTTGTATTCGCCCATAAGTCCACGGCTGGTTGGGAGGCTCAGCTCCAAGCGATGGTCGATTCTGGCTGGATAATCACAGGTTCTTGGCCAATCGATACAGAGCAAGAACAACGAATTAGAGCCCGCGGTTCAGCGGCTCTCGCCTCCTCCGTCCATCTCGTCTGCCGCCCGCGCGAGAATCCCGATGGCTCGGTGCGCACTGACGAAATCGGCGATTGGCGTGACGTGTTGCAGGAGTTACCGCGCCGCATCCACGAATGGATGCCGCGCCTGGCCGACGAAGGCGTCGTCGGCGCGGACGCCATCTTCGCCTGTCTTGGTCCGGCCTTGGAAATTTTCTCCCGCTATTCGCGTGTGGAGAAAGCGAGTGGTGAAGCCGTCTCGCTCAAAGAATACCTTGAGCAAGTCTGGGCCGCCGTCGCCAAGGAAGCCCTCACCATGAT
This sequence comes from Spartobacteria bacterium, assembly GCA_025350985.1. Taxonomy (GTDB): domain Bacteria; phylum Verrucomicrobiota; class Verrucomicrobiia; order Chthoniobacterales; family Chthoniobacteraceae; genus JANXWU01. The sequence goes on from JANXWU010000380.1 coordinate 2,390, forward strand.
TTTCAAGGACGCGGACACCACCGGCTTTGAAGAAGACGCGCGCCTGACCGCCATGTGGCTCTGGACGTTGAATGCCGGCAACACCGACGCCGCCAACGGCGAGAGCGCCGACGAGGATGAAGCGGACGACGAACCCGAAGGGGGTGCGAAGAAAGCCAAGACCACCGGTTTCGTCCTCGAATACGATGCCGCCCGCAAAATCGCGCAAGGACTCGGCGCGCACTTGGAAGACCTCAGCAGCCTTGTGGAAATTTCCGGCGACAAAGCCCGCTTACTCCCCGTGGGCGAGCGTGCCCGGACTCTCTTTGGTAAAGACGAAGGCAAAGTCGCACCCGCACGGAAGAAGAAGGAGCCACAAATGGACTTGTTCAAAGTGCTTGAACAAGGCGACGAAGGCGGGACGACGTTTGGCGAAACGAAAGTCGAACGCCACGGCGAGACCGTCCTAGACCGCATCCACCAAAGCATGATTCTCTTCGCCGCCGGACGCGGCGAGGCGTTGAAACGCTTCATAGTCGAAGACGGCGCAGGCCGCGACCAACGCTTCTGGCGTCTCGCACAAGCACTCTCCGCTCTCTACCCGTCCCACACGGAAGAAAAGCGCTGGGTTGACGGCGTGCTCGCGCGCAAGAAAGGGTTGGGGTTCTGATGAGCGCTTGGTTATGCTCCACGGCAACCGCATGAACAAAAAACGAAAACTATGTTAAAGCGACTTTACACGGACAATTTTCGCTGCCTGGTGAATTTCGAGTTGAAGTTCGACCGGGTAAACCTGTTACTCGGCGAGAACGGTACGGGTAAGTCCTCAGTGTTCGAGGTTTTGTATCGGCTCCAGCAGTTTGTGGCCGGCAACGCAAAAGTGTTGGCGGTTTTTCCAAGTTCCGAGTTGACCCGTTGGCAAACGAATTCCACCCAACGCTTTGAAATGGATTTGCAGGTGGATAAGGCAAGCTACGCCTATTCATTGCTTATCGAACACGATGACGACCGACGTAAAGCGAAAGTCAAAAGTGAAATCCTTTCGCTCGACGGAAACACGCTGTTTAGTTTTCAGGACGGACAAGCTCAACTCTTCCACGACGATTTTAAGCCAGGACCACAGTATCCATTCGATTGGACACAATCCGGCGTTAGCGTTCTCCACGCCCGCGCGGACAACAAGAAGCTGACCCGGTTTCGCAAGGAGATGGAGAAAATCATCATCGCCGCCATCCATCCAATGCGGATGTCATCCGAGAGCCGGGAGGAAGAGAGCACACTTTCTCGGAATATGGAGAATTTCGTGTCGTGGTATCGGTTTCAATCGCAGGAGCACCAAGGAGCAATGCTTGCATTGTTCCAAGAATTGAAAACGGTCATCCCCGGATTCAGTTCCTTTAGCGTCAAAGAAGCCGGCGAAGCGAGGGTGCTCAAAGTGATGCTGGATAAGCCGGGAGGCAATGGCCGTCCATTGCCTTACGATTTTAGTGAACTCTCGGATGGCCAGCGAGTTTTGGTGGCTCTATACGCGTTGCTATTCGTACTGAAGGATGAAGGCCTGACTCTGTTCCTTGATGAGCCGGATAACTTTATAGCCTTGCGGGAAATTCAGCCTTGGCTAACCGCCTTAACGGATTCCTGCGGTGAAGGAATCGAGCAAGCTGTGCTCATCTCGCACCACCCGGAAATTATTGACCATCTCGCATTGCCTTCGGGACGATGGTTTGACCGCGACAACAACGGCCCTGCACGGGTAAGCGAAAAACCCATAGTTCAGGTCGAAGGACTCACGCCATCCGAAAGTATGGCGCGGGGATGGAATTTATGAGCCGGGACGCCGTCGGAGTAGTGATTCTGTCCGAAGATATTCAGTTGGAGTGTTTCATTCGTCGTTTTCTGCTCAAGCGTAATTGGAACACTCATCAGATTAGAACTGAGACTTTGCCGCAAGGCCGAGGTTCCGGTGAACAATGGGTGAGAGAAAAGTTTCTTAATGAATTGAAAGCTTACCGTAGTAGGAGTAGCCGGGCCGCGACCTGCTTGATTGTCGCCTCAGATGCGGATGACAAAACGGTGAAAGAGCGGATTCAAACTTTCGAGAAAATGTGCGCGGAAAATGGTGTGGATTTCCGCCAACAGAACGAACGAGTCGCATTTATTATTCCGCGCCGCAACATCGAAACATGGCTGGCTCACCTACGAGGCGAATCTGTCGATGAGGTCGAAAGCTATTCAAAATACCAATATGAGAGTGATTGTCGCGACCAAGTAGCGAAGCTCGACGAGATGTGCCGTCAGCAAAAGCTTGTACCTGAACCGCCCCCATCCCTGGCGTCCGCTTGCGATGAGTTTAAGCGGCTTGCCATCTGAGCTATGGCCCTCAAACCCTGGTATAAGATTGTCACCCCGCGCGAAGACTTGCGCGAAGGCAAGCCTCTCGACGCTTCAGAATTCGCCGTCCATCTTGACCAAGTGCGCGAAGGTTGCGCTCCCGCGGACTATCAAAAGCCAGAGCGCTTTTTCGAGCGGACGTATCTCACAAAGAACCTCGCCAGTCTTGCCTCTGAGGTCGTTCGCCGACTGTCTGGCGAGCGAACGGAGACAAACGCCATCTTCAATCTCGCAACTCAATTTGGCGGCGGCAAGACCCACGCGCTCACGCTGCTTTACCATCTCGCGAAACACGGCCCGGCGGCAAACAAGTGGGCCGGCGTCCCCCAACTGCTTTCCCGTGCCGGAATGGCCGGCGTGCCGAAAGCCGAGGCTGCCGTGTTTGTAGGCACGGAGTTCGATTCCATCACTGGCCGCGGCGGAGGCGACGGCACCCCTCTGCGCAAAACGCCGTGGGGTGAAATCGCATGGCAGCTTGGTGGGCAGACCGCCTTTGCCATCGTCGCGGAGCACGAAGCGCAACTGACAGCGCCATCGGGCGAAGTCATCCGCAAGTTTTTGCCGAAGGACAAGCCGAGCCTTATCCTCATGGACGAGCTGATGAACTACGTCAGCCGCAGCCGCAAAAGCGGGTTGGGGGCGCAGCTCTACAATTTCTTGCAAAACCTTTCCGAAGTCGCGCGCGGCATGGATAACGTCGTCCTCGCCGTTTCAATCCCCGCATCGGAACTGGAGATGACGGCAGAAGACCAATCCGACTATGAGCGTTTTAAGAAGATGCTCGACCGGCTCGGCAAGGCGATTGTGATGTCAGCGGACGCCGAGGCATCGGAAATCATCCGCCGCCGTTTGTTCGAGTGGGATGAGCGCGCCGTGACGAGTGATGGCAAGGTGATGCTGACAAAGGACGCTTTGGAAACATGCGCTGAATATGCCGATTGGGTCGTTGAACATCGCCAGCAGTTGCCAAGTCAGTTCAACGTCGATAACGCGCGTGAAGCGTTCGCCGCGACATATCCGTTTCATCCTGTCGTGATTTCAGTCTTTGAACGGAAATGGCAGGCGCTCCCCCGCTTTCAACAGACGCGCGGCATGTTGCGCCTGCTCGCGCTGTGGGTTTCCCGTGCCTACCAGGACGGCTTCAAAGGAGCGCACAAAGATGCGTTGATTGGACTTGGCACCGCACCGCTCGACGACGCGATGTTCCGCGCCGCTGTATTCGAGCAATTGGGCGAATCGAAACTGGAGGGCGCGGTGACGACGGACATCTGCGGCAAGCGCGACTCACACGCGATGAGACTCGACGCCGAGGCACAGGAAACCCTCAAGAACGCTCGCCTTCACCGGAAAGTTTCCACGGCGATATTCTTCGAGTCGAATGGCGGTCAGGCCAAGGCAGACGCGACGGTGCCTGAAATCCGTTTTGCCGTGGCCGAGCCGGGCCTCGACATCGGCAATGTCGAGACGGCGTTGGAGGCATTGACGGAGGGCTGCTATTACCTCGCGGTCGAACGCAACCGCTACCATTTCAGTCTTAAAGAAAACCTCAACAAGCGCTTCTCCGACCGCCGCGCGACAATTCCGCCCGCCGAAGTCCAAGCGCACATTCAGGGCGAAATTCAGAAAGTGTTTGCTCTCGGCGTCGGCGCAGAGCGCGTCTATTTCCCAGAGAAGACGATTCAAGTCTCCGACCGACCCGCTGTCACGTTGGTCGTGCTCGCACCAGACCAGTCATTGCAGGACGACAAGACGACCGCCGCCTTTGTCGAAACGATGACGCGCGATTACGGAACATCCTCACGCACTTTCAAAAGCGCGCTCATCTTTTGTGTGCCCGATTCTCCCGATACCCTCCGCGAAGACGCGCGCAAAGTGCTCGCGTGGGAGGCCATCGACGACG
>JANXWU010000383.1 GCA_025350985.1 Spartobacteria bacterium
TGCGGTTCGTGCGGGGAGCACCGGGGCGCGGAATAGCTCCGGGAAGCGCGGGCACTCTCTGAGAAAGGTTGGCCAGCGCAGCACAGTGGCGCGGAAATTATGGGTGACGGTCGTGGAATTGACCCTGCCGCGTCGGCAATTACAGTTCTCGCCATGCGCAGCGTCGGTCGTGCCGTTTACCTCCTCGTGTGTCTCACTTTTCCCGCGAGCATTTTTGCCGCCGATCAAGCCGCGCAGGTGCAGCGGGGCCAACTGATCTTTCTGCAAAAGTGCATGATGTGCCATCAAATCACCGGGCTGGGTGTGCCGCCGATTTATCCTCCAGTGGCGAAAAGTGACTGGTTACTGGCCGATCGAGAGCGCGCGATCAAAGTGCTGTGCGAAGGATTGTCCGGGCCCATTCAGGTTAATGGCAAAAGCTACACGAACGTCATGCCTGCGCAGGTGCTCGATGATCAGCAAGTCGCCGACGTGCTCACCTACGCCACGAATTCCTGGGGTGGCCACGCGCCCGCCTTCACCGACGACGAGGTAAAGGCAGCGCGGTCGAAAACCAAGTTCAAAACGTACGCCGTCCTGCTCCAGGCCACCGCGTTCCAGCCGTTGCCCAAGCCTCCTGCTGGTTGGAAAATCCGCGCCGTCGCGTCGCTGCCAGAGTTCTGCACCCGCTTCGCCGGCCACGGCGGCAAATATGTTTTCGTGCTCGCGCAATTCGGCGGGGTTTATCGGCTCGATGTGGAAACAGGCGCGCTGACTTTGATCATCAAGCCATCCGATTATCTCGACCTTACGCGCGGCGATCTTTCCGCGCTTGGCATGACTCAGGATGCTGAAGGAAGGCTCTGGATTATCACCAATCAGCGCATCGTCGAAGGCTTGGAGTTTGTGATGAACGAAGTGGTTTTCCATCGCACCTCGGAAATGAACGACGGCATTCCGTCGCAGCCGAAGGTTTGGTTTAAAACCTCCTATCCCTTCGGAGTCGGGCCCTACAATCACGGCGTCAGCAACCTCGCGTTCGGCCCAGATGGCCTGCTCTACGTCAGCAGCGGCTCACGCACGGACGGCGGTGAAACTGGGAAGGACTCGCACTATTCCGCCGCGGGCGAAGTGGACATCACCGCCTGCATCTGGAGGCTCGACCCCAAATCCGACGCGCCGAAAATCGAAGTGCTGGCCCGCGGGATTCGCAATGCCTACGGCTTCGCTTGGGATGGAGCAGGCCGCTTGTTCAGCGTCACCAACGGACCGGACGCCGACGCGCCCGAGGAGTTGGATTGCATCGAGCCGGGCCGTCACTACGGCTTCCCGTTTCAATTTTCCAACTGGCCGATCGAGCCGGGAAAACCGTACGCGCACACTCCACCGCCGCCGCAAGGCCTTGAGTTCACGCTGCCCGTGGCGAACCTCGGCCCCGCCGGTGGCGGGAAGCCCGACGCACCGCTTTTTACTTTTGACGCCCACTCCTCCCCGGCGGGAATGATGTGGTGTGGCGACGATTTTCCGAAACCATTGCGTGGCGGATTTTTAGTCACCCGCTTCGGCAATCTGCTCGGCGAATCGCACGCGCCCGAAGACGTCGGATTCGATTTGCTTTCCTGCCATTTGGAAAAAAATGCGGACGGCAAATGGCTCACGCACACCGCGACGGTGCTCGCTCCGCTGGGCCGCCCGATTGATGTCATCGGCACTCGCGACGGACGCATCCTCGTTCTCGAATACACGCGTCCCACGAACTTCAAGGACAAGCTCGGCTGGCTGCCGGGACGCATCCTGGAACTCGCGCCGGAATAATTCGGCGCGCGTCGCCCAAACTTGCGCGCTGTCTCTTTTCCAGCCAAGACTACGCGCGTGATTCAGTTTCTCACCGACATCAACGCCACGGCCCGCCGCGCTGGCAAACCCGTGATTTCCTTCGAGTTTTTTCCACCCAAAACCGACGAAGGCGACCGGGCTTTTTTTGAAAAAACGCTGCCCGCGCTGGTGGCGTTGCAGCCAGGGTTTTGCTCCGTCACCTACGGCGCTGGCGGCGGCACGCGCGAGAAGACGATTGAGACAGTCGATCGCATCCAGCGCGACTTCGGGCTTACGACGATGATGCACCTGACGTGCGTGAACTCGACGACCGCGCAGCTTCGCGAAGTGATCGAGGAGGCGCGCGCGCGCGGCATCAAGAATCTGCTCGCGCTGCGCGGCGATCCACCGGGCAGCGGGGGCGAATTCACCAAGACCCAGGACGGGTTCGAGTTCTCGCGGGAACGGGTTGCGTTCATCCGCGAGTTGGGCGGATTCGACATTGCGACGGCGGGATTTCCC
>JANXWU010000043.1 GCA_025350985.1 Spartobacteria bacterium
GAAGACCGAGACGACGGACAATGGCGTGCGCATCACCGTCGCCGACGCGAAAGGCGTGGAGAAAGTGCTCGAAGCCGACGTGTGTTTGGTCGCCATTGGCGTCGCGCCCGTCCTGCCTGGCGGGGTGAAACTCGACACCACTGATCGCGGCTGGCTCAAGACGAATGATCGCTACGAAACCAATGTTCCGGGCGTGTTCGCGGCGGGTGACATCATTGGGCCGCCGTGGCTGGCGCATGTCGCGAGCTGGGAGGCGATTCAGGCCGTCGAGGGAATGTTCAAAGGCACGAAGCCGAAGAAAGTGACGCTGTTTCCCGGCTGCACTTATTGCCAGCCGCAGGTCGCGAGCATCGGGCTCACCGAGCGCGCGGCGAAGGAGAAAGGGCTGAAGTTCAAGATCGGCAAGTTCCCGTTCATGGCCAGCGGCAAGGCGCGAGCTATTGGCGAGATTGAGGGCTTCGTTAAACTAATCATCGGCGAGCCACACGGCGAAATCCTAGGCGCACACATCATTGGCCCGGAGGCGACGGAGATGATCGCCGAGCTAGGTCTGGCCATGAACATGGAAGCTACTTACGAAGAGATTGAAGCCACTATCCACGCGCACCCGACACTGAGCGAAGCGGTGCATGAGGCGGTGGGGACGGCCTTCGGCCACGCGATTCATCTTTAACTCCCGCGCTTTGTAGCAGCGGTCTGTATCGTCGGAGGAAACTACCGAGCGTCGGTGGCTGACCATCTAAAGGAAGGGGCAAAGGTTATTGAGCCTTTTGATAGTGAACCCAAGCCGCGACCCTCTGACGCATGGGCCGGCAAAGTTCGGGGTTGCTTGAGGCAAGGTTATGGTGCTCCAAGCTATCCTGTTCCAAGTCGTAAAGCTCTTCTTCCGCCAAAGTGGCGTTAAAGATGTATTTGTACTTCTGGTCGCGGACGCCGAGGAAAAAGTAATTGAGCACGCCGTAGAAGTAAGCGCGGGAGGGATGCGCCGGATTCAAAAGACTGCGTCCATGCCAAGCCTCCGGCGCGGGAATATCCAGCAAATCGAGAATAGTCGGGCTTAGGTCAACATGCGCGCCGCAAACGCGGGAGCGTGCGGGAGATTGGTAAAGCGCGGGGCTCCAGATCATCAGCGGCACGTGTACATTCTCCTCGTAAACCCGTTGGCTGTGCGCGCGATTATCCGGCCTCGGCCATCCGAAGGCCTCGCCGTGATCCCCGGTAATGATAACAATGGTGTCATCGGCGAGGTTTCGCTTTCGCAACTCGCTGAAAAGCCGGCTTAGTTGCTTATCAAGCTCGTAAAGGCCGTTCAGGTAGTTGTTCAGGTCTGCCGACATTTCCGCATAGCTCTCGTCTTCTTTCAGGAAATCGAACTTTTCCCACGAAGGACCCGGCTCGAAAGGGTGATGCGTGGCCTGCGTCCATGAAAAGACATAGAAGGGCTTGTGCGCCTGTTGCGCCTGATCTACCTCGCCCAAGACCATGTCCACCATGCAACGATCCTCGACGCCCCAGGAATTTAGCTCCTCGCTGCCGGCGCGACGGGCATCATTAGCGTCCTTGATCACGTCATAACCGCGCTTGGCGAGAAACTTATCCTGACTGGCCCACTCGTTGTAGCCGGCCGAAATAAAGGCCGTGCGATAACCATGACTCTTCAGCACTGTCGCGGCACTGCTTCCGGCCGCGTCAGGGTGTTCCTCTGTCGATTCCTTCCACGTCAGCGCGGGATAGGCAGACAAAGTTAGGGAATAGAGTGAATTGGCGGTGTCGGTAATATGGGAGTAGTAGTTATCAAAGACCAAGCTATGGGCAGCCTCCTTCTCCATGCGCGGCCAGGTCTTGAACCGACTTCCATAAAGGCTGAGCTGCTGAATACCCACGGACTCACACACGACGACGATGACGTTTTTAGGGCCGCGCTTTAGGCCGGCAGTGGGCCGGGAAGATGTAGGCTGTTCACGAGCGCTTTGGAAATCCCCGAGGTATTCCGGTGGAAAAGAATCGGCTAGATTGACCGGAGGGCCGAACAAGGCGTTCACGCAAGATGCCGCAAGCGTATAATGCGAGTTCAAGGTAAGGCCGTAGTTCTTTTCCGAGTTATCCCATCCTGAAAGCTCGTGATGGGCATAGCCGAACCAAACAAAGGCAACCATCAAGCTACAAACCTGAGCCGATCGAAACCGCTTCCATGGGCAGGCTTTTACCAGCCAGCGGCTGGCAGCCACCGACAGGTAATAGCCTAACGGTGCCCCGACCAGCGCCAACACCAACCGGGGGGTGACGAACTTACCCACGGAGGAAGACATATTGGACAGGTCGCTGCCGAGACGAAGGAGAGGGTAGGTCAAAGGGGTGCGCAGGATTTCATAGACCCGCACGCTGGCGACGGCGAAGAAGACACTGAGCAGACAGTAAGAAAGGAGCAGCATCCACACGGCGCGATGCACTTTGGGATGCGAGCGCGTCGCTTTCAGGGATAGGTGCGCCAATCCTCCGACGATGAGGGCGTAGAGCACGTCATTCCCGGTTAGAACGATGATGTCATAGAAGTAAGACCACAGCCTTGTCCAGGAGAGCTCATCCGGAAAGTCATAGTGAGTGGTCTTAATGGCCACCAGCGCGACTCCAAGCCAAAAACACGCTTCAAAGGCGGAGTGTTTTCGGGCACCGCAGGATTTCGGTGCAGGGTTGATGGACAGCGGCGCAGGCTCGGATGGGGAGGGCGACATGCGGGGTGTTAGGTGGCAAGACTGGGGAATGGCTCATTTCCGGTCAAACGGGGGACGAAACCCATACGCCGATTTGCAGCTAAAGTCACGGCTTTTGCACTACTGAAAAGGAGTGTCCCTAGCGGCGGCAAAAAGCGCAGGCCGGGTGCGCGTTTGCACCCTCGACGGCGGGATTACAGCCGCTAGCGGGACGTTTTGCGAATGTGAAGTAGCCCTTATGAAAACGATCAATCCCTTCCACCTTGGCGTCGCGTTGAGCGCCGTTTGCTTGA
>JANXWU010000400.1 GCA_025350985.1 Spartobacteria bacterium
GGCGGAAGCTGGCTCGTGCCCGGCTCGCCGTGGTGGGTGATGCCGCTGGTAGTCAGCGGGATTTTTCTCTTCGTGCAGCAATTCGACAGTTGGTTCGTGACGCCAAAAATCGTCGGCAACTCCGTCGGCTTGCACGCCCTGACCGTCATCTTTTCCGTGTTTTTATGGAGCTTGCTGCTCGGCGGATTGCTCGGCGCGATTCTGGCGGTGCCGCTGACCGCGACGGCGAAGGTGCTTCTGCGGCGATACGTCTGGCAGCGGAAATTCCAGAGTCGATCGACCCATCCCCACGCCGGCGAATTGCTGTAATCATCGGCACCGCCGGGCTGCGGCTGCGAATCGAACGAATCCCCGCCGCCTGCTGTCAGACCCGTCTCCCAGCGTCCACCTTTATGAAATCCACCCAGGAACTCACCCAGCAAGTCAAAGGCACCTCGCAGTGGGTCGGCGCGCTGCAGAGCGAAATGGCGCGCGTCGTCGTCGGCCAAAAGCATCTCGTGGATAGTTTGCTGACGGGCTTGCTGGCGAACGGCCACATTTTGCTCGAAGGCGTGCCGGGGCTGGCGAAAACGCTCGCGGTCAAAACCCTCGCAAGCTGCATCAACACAGGCTTCCAGCGGCTCCAGTTCACGCCCGACCTGCTGCCCGCCGACCTCGTGGGCACGCTCATTTACAATCCGCGTTCCGGCGAATTCACCACGAAGCAAGGGCCGCTTTTTTCCAACCTCATCCTCGCCGACGAGATCAATCGCGCGCCGGCGAAAGTTCAAAGCGCGCTGCTCGAAGCGATGCAGGAACGGCAGGTCACCATCGGCGAGCAGACCTTCAAGCTGCCCGATCCGTTCCTCGTTCTCGCGACGCAAAATCCCATCGAACAGGAGGGAACGTATCAACTGCCCGAAGCGCAGCTCGACCGCTTCATGCTCAAACTGAAAGTCGGCTACCCGACGCAGGAAGAGGAGCGGCGCATTCTGGATTTAATGGGCACGTCCGCGCCGAATCTGAGCGTGAACAAAGTCATCGACCCCGCCGACATCATTCGCGCGCGCGCGCTGGTGAACGAAATCTACGTCGATGATCGCGTGAAGGATTACATCGTCGATGTCGTCTGGGCGACGCGTGAACCGGCGCGCTACAAACTCAAGCTCGATGGCATGATTCGCTTCGGAGCTTCACCGCGCGCGACCATCAACCTCGTCCTCGCCGCCCGCGCGCGCGCCTTCCTCCAAGGCCGCGGCTACGTCACGCCGCAGGATGTGAAAAGCATCGGCGCCGACGTGCTCCGCCACCGCGTGATGATCAGCTACGAAGCCGAAGCCGAAGAAGTGACGAGCGAAATGATCGTGGAGAAAATTTTCGCGGGATTGCCCGTGCCGTAGGCTGCCTTTCCGCACATCGGCAGAACGCTTGCTATCCATGGAAGCCCCGCGCGACATTCTTAAAAAAATCCGGCACATCGAGTTGAAGACGCGCAAGCTCGTCTCGACGGCGTTTGCCGGACAATACCGGAGCGTGTTCAAGGGGCGCGGCATGAACTTCGAGGAGGTGCGGGAGTATCAGGCGGGCGACGAGGTGCGGGCGATTGACTGGAACGTGACGGCGCGGATGGGGCATCCGTTCATCAAAAAGTTCACCGAGGAACGCGAGCTGACCGTGATGCTCGTGGTGGACGTGAGTGCGTCGGGGAACTTCGGCAGCGTGAATCTGAGCAAGCGGGAAATGGCCGCGGAAGTGGCTTGTTTGCTGGCTTTCAGCGCCATTCGTAACAACGACAAGGTAGGGTTGATCTTGTTCTCGGATCACGTTGAACATTTCATCGCACCGCGCAAAGGCAGCAGCCACACGCTGCGGCTCATTCGCGACATTTTGTTTTTCGAGCCGCAGGGCCGCGGCACCGATCCGTCCGCCGCGCTCGCTTATTTGAACCGAGTCGCCACGCGCAAAGCGGTCGTGTTTTTGCTTTCCGACTTCGATGCGCCGGGCGACTTTTCGCGCGAGTTGTCGATGACGGCGCGCCGCCACGATTTGATCGCCATGCCCATTTCCGACCCGCGCGAAGAGGAGTTGCCGGACGCGGGCATCGTCACGTTCGAGGACGCGGAGACGGGCGAACTCATCGCCATCAACACCTCCCATCGCGGGGTGCGAAAGCGCCACGCGCAGACGATGGAAAAGCGGACCGCCAAGTTGAACACGCTGCTGCGCAAACACCGCATCGACTCAATCCGCCTGCGCACCGACGACGATTATCTGCCGGCGCTGCGGACGTTTTTCCGCGTGCGTGAACGGAGGCTGGCGCTGGGATGAGCGAGA
>JANXWU010000438.1 GCA_025350985.1 Spartobacteria bacterium
TGAGCCGTTGAGCCGTTGAGATCATGGGGATTCCGTGCCGCGCCGTGTTTTAGACAAGGACACGCAGGGAAATGCAAGCACCTTTCTCTGTAGTGAGTAAGCTTGATTCCGATTCTCTGTCATTCTTCGCTCCGCTCAGAATGACAGAGCAAGTTGATACACTGCCTTCATCCGCGCCATTTGCGCGATCTGCGGTTAAACAGAATGCAGCGCAGCGCGATCAGGCTGCTCCGAATTCTTTGCGCGCCTCGGTGGCGTCCCGCCCGATTTGCGCGTGCAACTCATCAAGGGACGCGAATTTTTTCTCGGGACGCAGGTATTTGCGGAAAAGGACTTCGATTTCTTCGCTGTAAATTTCTTCGGCGAAGTCGAACAGATGCACTTCGAGCAGGCGCTCGCCGTGCGCGGCTTTCACGGTCGGACGGACGCCGATGTTGGCGACGCCGCGATACCGCTTTTCGCCGCGCAAAATCCCGACGGCATAGACGCCGTTCGGCGGGAATTGCTCGTTGTGCGCGGAAAGGTTCGCGGTGGGAAAGCCGAGAGTCCGCCCGCGTTGGTCGCCTTCGACGACCGTGCCGAGCACGGTGTAATCGCGACCGAGAAAACGCGCGGCCTTTTCCAAATCTCCGGCTTCCACCGCCGCGCGGATGAGCGTGCTGCTGACGATCTCGCCATCCATCTCGACGGCGGGCACGCCGACTTCAGCGAAGCCAAGTTTTGCGCCGAGTTTTTCAAGCAGCGCGAGATTGCCGGCTCGTCCGCGACCGAACGACCATTCAAAGCCGACGCAGATTTTGCGCAGTGGGTTCGCGGCCTCTGAAAGCTGATGAATAAAGGCTTCCGGGGCGGTGGCGGCAAACGCAGGGTCGAAGGAGAGAACCAGCAAATGGGAAACGCCAAGATCGCGGATGAGCCGAAGTTTGTGCGGAGTGGACGTGAGAAGACGCGGTGCCTTTTCCGGTCGAAGCAAGCGGGCGGGATGCGGATCGAAGGTGACCACAACCGCGGTGCCCCCGGAAGTTTCCTCATCCTCCAAAGCCCGCCGGATGACCGCTTGGTGGCCGAGATGCACTCCGTCGAAGACACCGATGGCGAGGACGACCGGCCCGGAAACCCCGGACAGCTCGGGAATGGCGCGAAGAACTCTCATGCACCGCGCAGGCGCGAGACTTCAGGGAGTGTGAGGATTTTTTGGACGATCGTTTCGCGTGGTGCCGTTTTGAGTTCCTGGACGGTGATGGCGCGGTCGAGCGTGAAGCGGCCCGATTTGGTGCGGCGCAATTCTTTCAAGTGCGCGCCGCAGCCGAGTTCGGTGCCGATGTCGAACGCGTACGTGCGGACGTAAAAGCCTTTGCTGCACACGACGCGAAAGTCGATTTCAGTCGGACGCACGGCGAGGATTTCGTGGGCGAAAACGTGGACGAAACGCGGCTCGCGCTCCACGACCTGTCCCTTGCGGGCGAGCTTGTAGAGCGGCACGCCGTCCTTTTTGATCGCCGAAACCATCGGCGGCATCTGGTAAAAATCGCCGTGGAATTTCGCGAACGCGGCGTCGATTTGTGCGCGGGAAAATTCCGGCACCGGCTTGGTCGAAGTCACCGCGCCGTCGGCATCCTGGCTGGCCGTTTCCACTCCCAACGTCAGCGTGCCGACGTATTCCTTGTCCTCGGCCATTAACAAATCCTGAATCTTCGTGCCGCGTCCGACGACGACGAGCAGCAATCCCGTCGCGAGTGGATCGAGCGTGCCGCAGTGCCCGATCTTTTGCAGATCGAGACTTCGGCGCGCGATTGCAACCACGTCGTGCGACGTCATAGCCTTGGCTTTGTCCACGATGAGGACGCCGTCGAGTTCAGTTACCTGCCGTTTGGATGTCATCGGATATTGCCTGAAGAACTTTTGTTTCGACCGCCGCCAAATCGCCCGTGGTGCGCGCACCGGCGGCGAGCTTGTGGCCGCCGCCGCCGAAGAGCGCGCAGAGTTTGCTCACGTCGTGGCGCGGTGTTTTCGAGCGCATGCTGATGCGGACTTTTCCGCCGGGCAGCTCTTCGAAAAAAACCGCGACGAGCACGCCTTCGATCGCGCGGATGTGGTCGATGAGGCCTTCGTTGTCCTCGGGTTGCGCGCCGACTTTTTGCACCGCAGCCAGCGAGAGCGAGAAGCTCGCCACGATGCCGTCGCAGGAAAACTTCAACTGATTGAGCAACTCGCGCAGCAGTTCGATGCGGCGGCGCGGATGGCTTTCATAACATTTCTGGCTGAGGTCGCCGACGTTGACGCCCGCCTTCACCAACTCCGCGCCGATTTCGTAGGTGCGCGCGGTCGTGCTGGGATATTGAAACGAGCCGGTGTCAGTGGAAATGGCGACGAAAAGATGGTCGGCCATTTCGTAGGTCAGCGGCAGATTTTCGCTTCTGATTAACTCGTAAAGAATCTGGCCCGTGGCCGGCGCGGCCGGGTCGATGTAGGTGAGATCGCCGTAGCGCGGGTTGCTGATGTGGTGATCGATGTTGATCCAAAGTTTCACGCTGCCGATGGACTGGACGCAGGAGCCGAGGCGGTCGTAAACGGCGGTGTCGAGAGCGATGGCGACGTCGAAATCTTTTTTTTCCGCCGGGGGCGTGACGACGAGATCGGAGCAGGGGAGGAAGCGATATTTTTCGAGCATTCCGTCCTCGTTCCAGACGGTCACATTTTTCCCAAGCTGGCGGAGACAGAGCGCCATCGCGAGCGAGCAGCCGAGCGCGTCGCCATCGGGTCGCATGTGGCTCATCACGACAAAGCTCTCGTGACCGCGCAGCGCGTCGGCGATTTCCGCGAGGGTGTTATTGCTCTTCATCAGGCTGGTGCTCGGCGTCCTCCGGCACGTCGATTTTTCCGAGGAGGTCCATGATGCGCGCGCCGCGCTCGATCGAGTCGTCGAGGTGGAAATGGAAATGCGGCATGAATTTCAAAACGACCCGCTTGGAAACGTCGCGCTGAAGATGCGCGCGCTGGTCTTCGAGTTTCGACATGGCGGCTTTGGTCTGCGCCTCGTTGCCGATGACGCTGATATAAACGTCCGCATGTTTCAGGTCGGGGCTGACCTCGACCGCATGCACGGTCACGAGCGCTCCGGCGAAAGTCAGTTCGCGGGTCATCGCCGAACCCAGCTCGCGCTTGAGAACTTCGTTGACGCGCTCCAGACGATGTTTCATTGAGGAAAAGTTGAGGGTTTATCGTTGACGCTTCCCGGTGGTTTGGAGTCGCTGAGCAGCGGCTCTTTCACTCTCAACCAAAAGCCCTCAACCTCTTGGGGTCAGAGCTTCTGCGCGACTTTCTCGAGTTGATAGCACTCGATGATGTCGCCGGCTTCGTAGTCGTTGAAATCGCCGAGTTTGATGCCGCATTCGAGGCCGTTGCGGACTTCCTTTACGTCATCCGTGAAGCGGCGCAGCGTCGCGAGACCGCCGTCGTAAATCGGCTGGCGTCCGCGGAGCACGCGCGCGCGCCCGGTGCGGGTGATGCGTCCGTCGGTGACCATGCAGCCGGCGACGATGCCGCGGGAGAGTTCAAACACCTTTCGCACTTCGGCGTGGCCGACCACCGTCTCGCGCGACTCTGGATCGAGCTGTCCCGCCATGGCCTCTTTCACCTGGTCGATGAGTTCGTAGATGATCGAGAAAAGTTTGATCTCCACGCCTTCGCTCCTGGCCACCGCCGCCGCCTTGCTTTCGACTTTGATATTGAAGCCGATGACGAGGACCGCGGAGTCGGAGCCGGCGGCAAGTTGGATGTCCGTTTCGGTAATGGGGCCGACGAGTTTGTGGATGATCTTGAGATCGATCTTTTCGCTCTTGATTTGCTCGAGCGCCGTGGCGAGCGCTTCGAGGGAGCCTTGCACGTCGGCCTTGAGAATGATCTGCAAATTCTTGCGCTGGCCTTCTTTGATCGTCGCGAAAAGATCACCGAGGTCGGGCCGTTTCGGGCGCACCAGTTTGTCCTCGCGTTTCGAGGCGAGCCGCTCGTCGCTCAGAGTTTTCGCGTCGCGCTCGGAGTCCATCACCACCAATTCCTCGCCCGCGCCGGGGAGCCCTGAAAAACCGAGAATCTTCACCGGGGTCGAGGGCCCCGCTTCCTTGAGGCTCTTGCCTTTGTCGTCGATGAGCAGTTTGACCTTTCCCGAATAGTCCCCGCAAATAAAAGACTGCCCGAACTTGAGCGTGCCCATGCGGACGATGACGGTGGCGACGGGGCCGCGACCCGCTTCGAGTTGCGCTTCGATCACGGTGCCGCGGGGGGCAACCGTGTCGCTGGATTTTAGTTCGAGCACTTCGGCTTGCAGGAGAATCATTTCCAGCAATTGGTCCACGCCCGTGCCCTTGAGCGCGGAGACGGGGACGCAAATCGTGTCGCCGCCCCAGTCTTCGGGTTGCAGGCCATGCTCCTGAAGTTGCTTTTTCACCCGGTCCACATTCGCGCCGGCCACGTCGATTTTATTGATCGCGGCGATGATGGTCACCTTGGCCGCCTTCGCGTGGCTGATTGCCTCAATCGTCTGCGGCATGATGCCATCGTCCGCCGCCACGACGATCACGACGATGTCGGTGACGTTCGCCCCGCGCGCGCGCATCGCCGTGAAAGCGGCGTGGCCTGGCGTGTCGAGAAAAGTGATTTTCTGCCCATCGCGCTCGACGGCGTACGCGCCGATGTGCTGCGTGATGCCACCGGCTTCGCCCACCGCGACCCGCGTTTTGCGGATGGCATCCATGAGCGAGGTCTTGCCGTGATCGACGTGGCCCATGAACGTGACAATCGGCGGGCGCAGTTTGAGTTCTTCCCTTTTCTCAATCGTGGGCGCCGCCGGAGCTTCGACGTGCGTCTCCACCTTGTGGACGCCGCCGCCTTCCTTGCGCTTCTCCTTCTCAAAAACGAACCCGTGCTTGCGACAAACGGCGCTCGCCGTCTCGGTGTCGATGGTGTCGTTGATCGATTTGAAAAGGTTCGCCTCCATGAGGTCGCCGATGACTTGAAACGGCTTCAAACCTAGTTGCGCAGCCAGTTCCCGGACGATGATCGGGGGCTTGATATGGATGATTTTTTCGTCGCCCTTTGGCTCCTCGCTCTCGGGCGCGACGGACTCGCTCACCGCCGCCGGGGCGGGTGCCTCGGGCGCTTTGATCCGCGAAATGGGCGGGAGAGTTTTGAAAGATTTGGCTTCCGCGGATTTTTGGAGCGCGGTCTTTTCCACTGGCTCGTCGATCAATGAAACCGTTTCCTTCGGCTTTACGGGTTCCGGCTTGGGCTCAACTTTGGGGGCGATGACCTTCGGGGCAGGGCCTTTGATTTTTGGCAGCGCGGAAATGGTCGCGGAGGTCTTGCGCGTCGTCTTTCCAGCCGCCTTTCCACCTGCTTCGGAGGTCTTGGCAGGCTTGCGGGCGGTGGAGGATTTGGAAGTGGTGCGGGTGGCCATGGAAATGAAAACCGGGAACTGTCCGTCGCGCGCGAATTACTCCGCCGGAGCCATCTGTTTCTCGTACGCCTTTTTCGCGGCGTCGTGAATTTCTTTCGCCTTCTCGAGTTCGATCCCCAGGATGCCGGAGATGTCTTCGGCATCCACGGCGGCGACTCCCTCGATGCTGTTGATGCCGCTGGCGACCAGCTTCTTCGCAGTCTCCTCGTCGAGTTGCAGCGTTTCGGACAAAATCCGCGCGGCTTTCGCGACCGTGCCCTCGAAGACTTCTTTCGCCGTCTCGTCTTTTTCGATGTTGATGTCCCAGCCGCAGAGCTTCGAGGTCAGCCGTGCGTTCTGCCCGCGCTTGCCGATGGCAAGCGAGAGTTGATCTTCATCGACCTTGATGTGGACGGTTTTTTTCGCCTCGTCGAGCGTGACGCCTTTGATCTTCGCGGGCTTCAGCGCCTCAATCACAAACTCACGTGTGTCCGCGCTCCAGCGGATGATGTCCACTTTTTCATTGTTCAACTCGCGGACGATATTTTTCACCCGTGAACCGCGCATGCCGACGCAGGCACCGACGGGATCCACTTTTTCGTTCGCGCTGTGGACGGCGATTTTCGTGCGGTATCCGGCTTCGCGGGCGATGCCGCGGATTTCCACCGTCTTGTCGGCAATCTCGGCGACTTCGACTTCAAAAAGACGCCGGACAAAATTCGGATGACTGCGCGAAAGGATGATCTCGGGGCCGCGCGGGCCGTTTTCCACCGCGACGACGTAGGCGCGAATGCGGTCGCCGATGTTGTAGTCCTCGGTTTGCACGCGTTCGCGCGACGGCATCGTGGCTTCAAATTTTCCCAAATCAACGACGACGTCCGAGCGATCGAAACGCCGCACCGTCCCGCCGACAATCTCCCCCGCGCGATCTTTGAACTCCTCGTAAATCATTTCCTTCTCCGCCAGACGGATGCGCTGCATCATGGCCTGCTTGGCGGTTTGCGCGGCGATGCGTCCGAAATCTTTGGGCGTCACCTCGATCTCGATCGCTTCACCGATTTGCGCCTCGGGCTTGATTTTGCGCGCGGCGTCCAGCGAGATTTCGTCGTGCTTGTCCGCGACTTTTTCGACGATGAGCAGGTTGGCCAGCGCACGGATTTGGCCGGTCTTGGCGTTGATGTCGATGCGCAGGTCGCGCGCCGGACCGATGGCTTTTTTGGAGGCAGAAAGAAGCGCGTTCGACACCGCTTCGATGAGCACCTCGCGCTTGATGCCCTTTTCGCGTTCGAAATAATCCAAGCCTGAAATGAGATCGCTGTTCATAAATTTCCACCGTGACCGGGGACAAAAAAAAGTGGGGTTTTATGCCCACTTTCTTGCACGGTCAACGGGCGCACTATACGGATGAGCCGCGGAACGTCAAGCCGTGGGGGACACCCGTAATGGCTCAGTTTGAAAAAACGCGATCTGTCATTCTGAGCGCAGGCTTGGCGGAGTCGAAGAATCTCTTGAACCCTTTCCGGCGTGCCGCGGCAGGGGGAAGTGCAAGAGATTCTTC
>JANXWU010000460.1 GCA_025350985.1 Spartobacteria bacterium
GACAGTTGATATAGGTCAGCGGTGCCCCTCGTAACGGAGACAAGTCCCTGACCCTGGCGTCGACCATCGAGATCGAGTGCAGCGGCATGCCGCTAAGTGGGGATAGATCGGTTACTCCAGTGCCGTTTATGCTGAGATGAGTCAGATGAGCACCTCGAAGAGGCTCAAGGCTCGTGATGTTTGTGAACGAAACGTCGAGAATATCTATCGGCAATCCTCGGAGCGGCTCAAGAGTCGTCACTGGTATTCCTGACAGCCACACGACTAATAGCCCGTCGGTGTCGACGCGAACTGAGCCCTTCCCTTTTCCGAGCCAATCGTCCAATCGCTGCTGAACGACTTTCTGGTTCTCTTTGCTGCTGAGCATCAGTTTTGGCGCGAGCGCAATGAGTTCACCCGAAGCGCCCACTGTTTTCAGATGGATGAAGAGCATCCGGGAGCTTTCGGCGGGCCAGTTACTGGTTGCGGGAACAGCCGCAAGCTTCTCGATGGTCGGCAAAATGGCCGCCAAATCGGCGTGCGTGGCGTCTTTCTTCTGCGCGAGGCGGATGGCGGCGGCGGCATCGGCGAGGCGATCCATGCCGATGAAAAGCCAGGCGCGGCGCCAGTACGCTGGCAGGTAATCCGGCTCGAGCGAGATGGCGGCATCCAGTTTGTTCAGCGCGGAATCGAAGCGCTGGAAACTGGCCTCGCTCTCGGCGAGCTGGCGCAGGGCGGGCGCCAGCTTTTTTAAATTGGCGAGCGCGTCGAGCGCGCGCGTTTCGCTGCCCGTTGCGCGCTGTTCGCTCGCGGCAACTTTTTTCCGCAAGTCGTGCTCACGCAGAAACGCAGTGCCGAGCGCAACCGCGGCGAGCGCCAGCACGGACGCCGCGGCCACGGCGAGGCGCGCTCGTTTGCGTCGTTGCGCGGCTTTCGCGCGAAATTCTTCTTCGCGTTTCTTTTCCTCACGGCGCTGCGGCAGCGCGCGCAGGTTCGCCGCGAGTTGCGCCGCGCCGGCGAAGCGGTTCGCCGGATCGCCAGCGACGCAGTTGCGGATGTCTTCGCGCAACAGCGGATCGGCGATGTCGTCGCTCCAGTCGCTGGTGAGCGGGTGGTTCACCGCGCCGATGGCGAGCTGGTAGAGCATCACGCCGAGCGCGTAGATGTCGCTGCGGATGGTCGCGGGCTGGCCGGCGAGCATCTCGGGCGCGAGGTAAAGCTGTGTGCCGCTCAGGCTGTCCTCGGGCATCATCGTCTGCGTAAAACCGAGTTGCGTAATGCCCACCAGCGCCTCGTTCGAGACGAGCTGGCCGATGCCGAAGTCGGTGAGCATCGCGCGCGGCTGACCGTTTTCCTCGGCGATCAAAACATTCGACGGCTTCACGTCGCGATGAATCACGCCGGCGTCGTGCGCCGCTTGGAGCGCGTCGGCGACTTGCGCGATGAGGTCGAGGCGCGTCGCGAGCGGCACCGCCTCGAGAGGCGCGCGCGCCTCGGCCCAGTCGGCGAGGTTCCCGCCCTCTACGTAGTCCATCACGATGTAGTACGGCGGTTCGTCGAAAAAAACATCATGCACCGCGACGATGCCCGGATGCGCTCCGATGCGCTCGCGGAGGACGCGGAAGAGCGTGACCTCGCGTTTCAGCGAGCGGGCTTTTTCCGCGTTGAAACAAAACTTGAACACGCGCCGCTGCTTGAGCGTCCGGTGTTTCGCCAGCCAGACTTCGCCGAAGCCGCCGACACCGAGCAGATGTTCGAGAATCCAATCCGTGTGTGGGACAACAATCCCGACCGCAGGCCGCCAGCCGAGCACCGGCTCGGTGTCCGGCGACTGGTAACGATGCACCTTTTCCGACTCGCCGGGCGCGAGCAGCACCGCGCAGCCCGTTTCACCAACCTCGCAGACTTCGATCGGGTCCTCGACACCCTTCATCTGATAGTAGCCGTGGTTGAGCCACGACAGCTCGCCCACTCCGCCAAGGTCGGCGCCGCGCAGCATCTGGCGCGCGTTATCGAACGCAAACCGGGAAAGGAGAATCTGGTTCGCGCCGCCGAGCGACATGATCCGCGCGGCTGTGTCGATCTGGATGCCGAAAAGGTCGCGCTCTGTCTCCGTGCGCTGCCGAATGAAAATCTCGCCGACGTGAATTCCGATGCGGTCGAGCACAGGGGTGTTGGTGTCGCGGGCGAGCGCGCGCACCCTGCTCTGGAGAAGAAGTGCGAAACGTGCGGCCTCGCTCGGCTTGGCAAAGACGATGAAAAACGAATCGCCCGAAGTGCTGATCTCTTCGGCCTCCGGAAAATGGGAGAGAATTTCTCTGACCAGCGCGTGATGCCGTTCGAGAAGGCCAATCGCTGCGTGGTCGCCGAGGAGTTGCTTGAGCTGCGTTGAGCCAACGATGTCGGTGAAAAGCATCGTCAGCAGCGCGGTGCGATGCTTCTTTAAAAATTCCTCGACTCGCGACTGAGGATCGACCCCGGATTGCACAGCGGGAGAATGCCTCCGTGCCCAATGCATTTCAATCCTTCCTGTCCAAGGTCCGGGAAGACGCAAGCGGCGAAAGTTCTCCTGCACATCCAGACTGACACTCGCTTTTTAGGCTGCGTTTTCTATTTTTGCCGCGATGAAAGCAGTTCCTCTCCTCTTGGCGCTTACACTGATTTTTGGGTGCGCCACTTTCGCGGAAAAAATTGTCCTCGTCGCCGGCGGTGACAAGGACGCGGTGAACATTCCGGGAACCGAAGCGAAGTTGAAGGAACCGTTCGGCACGGACTTCGACAAGGCGGGCAACATTTTCATTATCGAAATGATCTCGGGAAACCGACTGCTCAAAATCGCGTCCGACGGAAAACTTACGCGCATCGCGGAGGACGCGAAATTCAATGGCCCGCACAACCTCGCCGTCCTGCCCGACGGCAGTGTGCTCGTCGCCGACACTTGGAATGGACGCATCCGAAAAGTCGAGCCGAAGTCGGGCGCGGTTTCCGACCTACCGGGCTTCGGTGTGCCGGGGGAGAAAGCGAAAAGCGCGGGGCCGTACTGCATCACTCTTGATTTCACGGGCACGAAACTTTACGTCGCTGACCTGACCCGTGTTCACGTCGTTGATTTGAAAACCGGCGCATCAAAAGTGGTGGCGGGCAACGGCAAAAAGGGGAAGCCGCCGGACGGCGCGGTCGCGGTCGAATCCCCGCTCAGCGACCCGCGCGCGGTCGCCCCGGATCGCCTGGGTAACGTGTATATTCTGGAACGCAGCGGCCATGCTTTGCGTGTCGTCGATGCGGCGGGAAAAATCCGCACGGTCGTCAACGCGAGCGGAAAAGCTGGCGCGACCGGCGACGGCGGGTCAGCGCTCGACGCGACGCTGAACGGCCCGAAACATCTTTGCATCGACCTCGAAAACAACGTGATCATTGCCGACGCGGAGAACCATCTCGTGCGCAAGTTTTTGCCGAAAGAAAACAAGATCGTGCGCGTGGCTGGCACTGGAAAAAAAGGCAGCACGGGCATCGGGGGCGATCCCCTGCAATGCGAACTCGCGCGACCACACGGCGTGGTCGTGCATCCGCAAACCGGCGAACTTTTCATCACCGACAGCTATAACAATCGCGTCCTGAAGATCGCGCGGTGACGCTTGATGGGTGCGAAGATTCAAAGCGCGTTTGTGCTCGGAGCCGGCTTGGGCACACGCTTGCACGGCCTCACGGCGCGGCGTCCCAAGCCGCTCATTCCGGTCGTGAACAAGCCGCTGATCTCGTTCGCCTTCGACCATCTGCTCGGGGCTGGGGTGGAGAAATTCGTCGTGAACACGCATCACTGCGCGGAGGCGTACGAGCAGTTTTTCCCTGACCGGCGGTATCGCGACGCGCCGATTCATTTTGAAAGCGAAGCCGTGCTTTTGGAAACGGGCGGCGGCATCAAAAACGTCGAGCGCTTTCTCCGCGACGAGCCGTTCATCGTTTACAACGGCGACATCCTTACCGATCTGCCGCTGGCTCCTGCGCTGGCGCATCACCGTGAACGCGGTCACGAAGTCACATTGGTGCTGCGCTCGCGAGATGGCCCGCTGCAAATTGCGCTCGACGAAAACTCAGGCCGGGTCACCGACATTCGGCGCAAACTTGGGACGCAGCCGAGGCAGGAGTTCCTTTTCACCGGCATCTACATCGTCGAGCCGGGCTTCTTCGCCCGCATTCCCGCCGAGACGAAAATTTCTGTCGTGCCGATTTTTTTGGCCATGATCGAGCACGGCGCGAAGCTCGGCGGCGTGGTG
>JANXWU010000470.1 GCA_025350985.1 Spartobacteria bacterium
TTTTACGAAAAGATTGTTGCGCGCTTCGACACGGCTGACGCGCCGGCGATCTACAAAACCGTCGTCCGCGGAGCACGCGGAAAGCTGGCGGACGCAAAATAGTTTGCGGATGGTGCGTGTCCTCGCGACCGAATTCTCACGGAGTGGGTAATGGTACAGTTTGAAAAAACGCGATCTGTCATTCTGAGCGAAGGCTTGGCGGAGTCGAAGAATCTCTTGAACCTTTTTGGCATGTCCCTGCACGGAGAAGGGCAAGAGATTCTTCGACTGCGTTCCGTTCGCTTGGGGAGAACTTCACGGAGTTTATCCTGAGCGAAGTCGAAGGACTCAGAATGACACGCGCCTTTTCCAACGGAGCCATGACCCGGCAATCCAATCAGTTGACACGTCCGCGTGCTTGGAATACCGATCCTCTCTTGCAATCTGGAGCGGCTGCCCCCAACGCTGTTCCAGCTTCGAGCGCGAAGCTCCAAACAGTGCGTAAGGCTGGGTAGCTCAGTTGGTAGAGCAGAGGACTGAAAATCCTCGTGTCCCCGGTTCGATTCCGGGCCCAGCCACCACTTCTTCCATCCCCTTCGCCCCCTCCCCTCCGGCGATTCGTCCCAGCCGCCAATCTGCTTTTTTGCTCAAAGCGGTCCTTTGTAGCCCAAGGACGATCAACAGCCGCCGCAGTCGCAGGTTAATCCAGCGGACTTTTCACTCCGCGACCGCCCTGCTTGAGGACGTGCGTGTAAATCATCGTCGTCGCCACATCTTTGTGGCCCAGCAGTTCCTGGACGGTGCGAATATCGTAGCCAGCCTCCAGCAAGTGCGTGGCAAAGGAATGGCGAAAGGTGTGGCAAGTCGCCAGTTTCAGCACTCCCGCCGCCGCCACCGCGCGTTTGACCGCTCGTTGCAAAACAATCTCCCCCACATGATGACGGCGCTCGATCTCTGTCTGCGGTTCCAGTGAACGATGGCTGGATGGAAACACAAATTGCCAGACAAACTCCCGACTCGCGTTTGGATATTTGCGGGCCAGGGCAAAAGGCATCTGCGCAGACCCGAAACCCTCCGCCAAATCTGTTTCATGCAAATGCTTCACCCGCGTCAGATGCGCTTTCAATGGACCCACCACAGAGTCCGGCAACATCGTCACCCGGTCCCTGAGTCCCTTGCCATCGCGCACCGTGATTTGTTTATAGCCAAAATCCAAATCCTTCACCCGCAGGCGCAGGCACTCCAGCAAGCGCAGACCCGAACCATAAAGCAAACTCGCCATCAGCCATTTCGAGCCCTCCAGCAGCGCAAGCACCTGCTGCGCCTCCTCCCGCGTCAGCACCACCGGCACCTTCCGCGGTTTGCTCGCCCGTTCCACCCCGGCAATGGATTCCAACTGCATCTTGAGCACATCCCGATACAGGAAAAGAATCGCGCTGAATGCCTGATTCTGCGTGGAGGCAGACACGTTTTCGTGCCGGGCCAAGTGGGAAAGAAACGCCGAAACCTCCGGCTCGCCCATCACTTTCGGATGACGCTTCTGATGAAAGAAAATGAAGCGCTTGATCCAACTGACATACTGCTCTTCGGTCCGCGGGCTGTAACGCTTGGACCGCAGCGTATAACGGACCGAATCGAGCAATTTGGGCGGGGGTGGCTCCATAAAACGGTAGAATTGGAAAGATTTCGCACCCTAAATTCAAGTTTTTTAGGGCATCGTTTTGGATACCCTAAAAGAAAATGAAAAAAATTGCGTCGAAAGAGAATTGACCGAACCCACTCAAATGGGCAGACTTGCGGCATGGCTCAACTCCCCGGTCGTGTTTGCATCCTGACGTGTAGGATGCCTATACCTAGTTAGGCGTTGCTCGCGCACACTGAGAACGGAAGAACATGATTACCGAAGCAACTCCAGCCGAGTCTTTCGTCGCGGCACAGATTCATGCGGTGGCTCAGGCAGCATACAGACTCGAAGCCGAGCGGATTGGTTGCGCCGATTTTCCACCATTGCGCGAGTCTCTCGATGATTTGCGTCATTCATCCGACAGTTTCCTCGTATTTCAGCAGTCCGGCAGCATCGTGGGCGCCCTTTCGTTCGACCGCAGCACTGACCCGGTTGCTATCACGCGGCTCGTCGTGAGCCCGACGCATCTACGGGAGGGTATTGCCACAGCGTTGCTCTCCGACCTCGAACAACGGCTTTCTTCTACCGCGCGCTTATCTGTCTCCACCGCACAGGCCAATACACCTGGAGTCTTTCTCTATCAGCGGCTCGGTTACACCCCAACCGGAACCAGGAAATCACCGGAAGGCATTTCTCTCCTTCACCTTTCCG
>JANXWU010000474.1 GCA_025350985.1 Spartobacteria bacterium
AGCCGAGGTCGTCGAGCAGGCCGGGGCGCAGCTCGGTGCAGAGCTGACGCATGCGTTCGATGGTGGGGTCCACGAGTTTTCCCATCTCGCCGATTTTATTGGTCCAGACCGGATGTTCGCCGCCCATTTTTTTCGCTAGCCAGGCGAGGTCGAACTTCAAGCCGGTCAGCGCCTGCCCGAGCACGTCGTGGATTTCGCGCGCGATGCGGGTGCGCTCTTCTTCGCGGGCGGATTGCAGGCGGGCGGTGAGGGCGCGAAGCTGGCTGGTGGTGAATTCGAGCTGCTGCTCGGCCTTTTTGCGACGGGTCACATCGATGCCCATTCCGACGACACACTCCCGGCCGTCGATGACGAGGCGGCGGCCGTTGACGTAGAAGGGCGTGCGCACACCCGTCCTGGAAATGATGGCGCACTCCGCGTCGGCTGAGCCGTTTTCAAACACGAGGCGGATGCGCTGGGCGACGTATTCCTTGTGCTCGTCTGCGACGTTGTCGATCGGATTTCGGAGGGCCATTTCCGCCGTGGAGTAGCCGGTCACGGTTTCGAGATTTTCATTCCACAGGACGAACCGGCCCTCGCGGTCGAACAGGTAAAAAATGCCGGGCAGGCTGTTGATCATCCGCTCGGCGAACTGCTTTTGCTTGAGGATTTCCGCCTCGGCTCTTTTGCGCTCGGTGATGTTTTTTCCGAAAATCGAAATGCCGAGAATCTCGCCGTCCTGAACGATCGGGCTGAAGGCGAGTTCGAGAAAGCCTGCGTCTCCGAACAATTCAAATTCCACGCGGAACGGCCCTTCGTTCAACACGCGCCGGTGGAACTCGTGCCAGACGGCGGCGCGGTCGGGCGGGAGGATGTCCTCCAGCGTCATCCCGCGATGGATTTCGACGCCGAACGAGGTTTTCAAATAGTCGCGCAGAGCCGAGTTGAACGTCAGCAGGCACAAGGTTTTCGCGTCCACCGACCAGACGAAGTCGCCGGTGCTTTCCAGCAAGGCCGACAAAAATGCGTGCGTGAGGTCGCGCGGCGCGGGCGCGATTTCTCCGGCTGCGCCGGACGCCCCAGCCGGGGCGGCGGGCACGGGATTGGGGTCCGTTGAATTTGGCGTCATAACCTTCGCCGGATGCGCCTGCATCCAGCTTAAACCGAGAAGCAGTAATGGAACACGCGGGGGCGGAATTTCAAATGGAAAGCCCATCGAAGCCGAATGGTGGCGTACGCGCCAATCTGCTGAGGCGTGGCCTGTGTCGTCGCCACATCCGCTTGTTTCAAGTGTCAGCCCTGCTGCGAATTACGCCCAAGCAAAATCCCCGGACGGCACGGGTCTTGCGGTGACGGGGCGGCGTGACTGAGTATAAATACCCATACCAACTAAAAAAACGATCCGCTCGGTGCGGGCATCTTTTGGCAGGGATTTATGCCTTTTTTTTGCTCACAAATTTCCCCGTCCAATCCGCGACGCTGACGTGGACCGGCGGGGGCGGCGACAGCAACATCGCCAACGCCGCCAATTGGAGCCCGTCGCAAGTCCCTGCGGCCGCCGACACGCTGATCTTTGCGGGTAGCACCGGCGTCGCCCCGCAACTGGCGACTTCCTCGACCGCCGCCTCGCTCACCTTTGGCAGTGGTGCATCGCCGTTCACCGTCGCAGGTTCCGGCACTTATACCGTCAATTCCGGCGGCGTCGTCAACAGTGGCACCGCCACACAGACGATCAACACGGCGATCAAACTCGGCGCGGCGCAGACGTGGAATGCGTCCACGGGCAATCTGGCCATCGGTGGAAATGTGAACAACAACAGCTTTCTCCTCACCGTCACCGGCAGCCAAAACACCACCATTTCCGGCAACATCAGCGGCTCAGGCGGTTTGAAAAAACTTCTGACCGGCACGCTGACGCTCACCGGCAGCAACTCCTACGCGGGCACGACCACGGTCAGTGCTGGAACACTGGCGATTGGAAATGATAGCGCGGTGGGTGCCGGCACCCTCTCGCTCGGGACAGCCACCATCCTGGCCAGCGGCAGCGCGCGTCGTCTGGCGAATGCCTTGTCGCTGGCCGGCAACACGATCTTTTCCGGCACGAACGATCTGACGTTCAACGGCGCCGCCAACATGACGTCCAGCCGCAGTCTCAGCGTCGCTGGTTCAGGAGTCGTCACGTTTGCCGGCAACATCGGCCAGAGCAAAAACTCGACCTTCACCAAGACGGGCACGGGCATGCTCGTGCTCAACGGAACGAACACTTTTTCCAATCTGACGGCGAGTGCCGGCACTCTGGTCCTTGGGAACAATGCAGCGACGGGGGCGGGCACGCTGAGTCTGGCGGCGGCCACCATTCAGGCCGGCGGCACCTCGCGCACTTTCGCGAACAACGTCACCCTCAGCGGCAACTCGATTTACTCCGGCACGAATGATCTCACCTTCACCGGACCCGCGACGCTGACCGCGGCGCGCACGCTGACGGTGAGCAACACGACCACTTTCAGCGGCGTGATCAGCGGTGCTTTTGCCCTGACCAAAAGCGGCACGGGCACGCTGGTCTTCAGCGGCGCCTCCGCGAACACTTATTCCGGCACGCTCACGGTCAACGACGGCACGCTTGCCTTGGGTAAAACTGCGGGAGTCAACGCGTTTGCCGGCACGACACTTCTCATCGGTGACTCTTCCGGCGGCGCAGGCTCGGCCATCGTGCAACTCAACGCCTCGAACCAGATGCCCACAGTCGCGATCACCATCGCCAATGATGGGCAACTGAACTTGCAAAGCTTCACCGACACCGTCGGCGGCGTCACGATGACCGGCGGCAGCATCGTCGGCGCGGCCACGGCGCGGCTCGACCTCGGCGGCGATGTGTCGTTGAGCGCGCTGAATAGCGACACGGGGACGATCAGCGCGGGCTTGGGACTCAACGCCAACCGCACGTTCACAGTCAACGACAACGCCGACGCGACGGACATCGACCTCGCGATTTCCGGCGTCATTTCCAACGGAAGCGCCACGAGCGCGCTCACCAAATCCGGCAGCGGCACGATGCTCCTGAGTGCGTCGAACAGCTACAGCGGTGGCACGAACATCAACGCGGGCACGCTCCTCGTCGATGGAACCTCTGCTCTTGGTTTCGGAACGACGAACCTCGGCAACACCAGCGGCAACAGCAACGCGACGCTGTCGTTCAACACCAGCGGCGGGCGCACGCTTTCCAACGCCATCGTCGCCCGCGCGGGCACCAGCGGAACGCTGACGCTTGGCGGGTTGAACACGAGTGGCACGAACACTTTTTCCGGCACGATCCTTCTGAACAAAAACGTCATCGTCAGTGCGGCGGGCGGC
>JANXWU010000475.1 GCA_025350985.1 Spartobacteria bacterium
TCGATGCCGATTTTGATTTCGTGCGGTTTGGGCGTGCGTTGAAAAATCACGCGATAGATCATCAGGATTCGGTCCATATCATTGCGCGCCTGCGCGACCTCCGGACGGGCGACGACGCGCCGCGCCACATCGATCACCAGCGCACTGTTCATCAGGAAAAGCGCCTGCTGCGGCACGATGGTCGAGTTGCGTTTGCTATTCGGCATTTCGGGATCGACGAAATCGAAATGCAGCATCAGCTCCGGCAAATTCCCGCGGTCGATGTAGCCGTAAACCGAACGACGGTACGAATAGGGCTCGTCGGTGATGTTCACCGTCTTGCCGCCGAGCGAAAGGTCGAGCCGCCCGCTCAACGCCAGCAGCGTGTCGCGCACCGCCTCGAAGTCGAGCCGCCGGATATTCGCCCGCCAGAGCAGCCGGTTTTGTGGATCGATCTTTTCAAAATCCGGGTTCGTGAAACTGCTCTCCTGATACACCCGCGACAACATGATCAGCTTGTGCATCTTTTTCAGCGACCAGCCGTTTTCCATGAAATAACTCGCGAGCCAGTCGAGCAATTCCGGATGGCTCGGCGGCTCCGACATGTTGCCGAGGTCGTCGGGCGTGCGGACAAAACCCTCGCCGAAATGGTGCATCCAAACCCGGTTCACCATCACCCGCGCGGTCAGCGGATTGTCCCGGCTCGCAATGCAGCGCGCGAGTTCGAGCCGTCCGCTGCCGTCCTTGAACGGCTCGGGTTTCCCGCCTTTCACGAGCGCAGTCAAAAAGCGGCGCGGCACGATTTCACCGCGATTTTCCGACATGCCGCGAATGAACACCGGCGAGTTTTGCGGCGTTGGTTTGTCGGCGACGATCATCGCCCGCGCCGGCGCGCCGGGATGCGTCAGTTCGAGTTCATTCATCCTTTCAAACACGAAGCCGAGCTTGGGATTCGTCAGCCGTCGCGGCAGTTGGCCGGTGATCTCGCGCAGCCGGTTAGTCGTGAGTTTGGAGGCGGGTTCGACGCTGAAGGGCGTGCCATAAAAGTCCGCCTCCTCCGCGCTGACACCCTGCACCGGCGCGCCTTCCGCGTTCGTCTTCGCGGCGGCGGCGAGATACGCTTTGCTTTTCACATCGAGAAAAGTGAAGAGCCGCTCGTAGATTAAATTCACGTCGTCCATCGAGCGCACGACCACGGTCTTGAACGCCGCGGCGACCAACGGGTTGATTTTGTGTTTGGATTTTCCCGAGGCGAGGTCGTCGGCGAGTTTCGGCGCCTTTTCGTAAAACTGGCTCGGCGGGATTTCCGCGAACAACCGATACGGCATCAGCACCGGATCGTTCCCGTCGCGCACGCGGCGGTTGACCTGGTCGCGCACTTCGTTGTCGAGTTGATTGGCTTCAATGAGCCGCCCGCGTTCCTTCGCAATGGCGTCGGTGAACGGTCGAAAACTCAGCGCCGTGAACTGCAAATACGCGCGAACCTTTTTGTGGAAATGGGCGATGCCGCCGCCCAGCAAATCGTAATACGTGTCCACATTCCGCTGCTCGAAATCAGCGAGCTTCGCCTCGAAATCACTCGCCTCCGCCGAATCGTAAAACCGGATCACCGGCTTTTCGCGCGGCTCCTCGATGCTCGAAAAGATGCCGTGCAGGGCGTAATAATCCGCCGTCGGAATCGGATCGAACTTGTGATCGTGGCAGCGCGCACAGCTCACGGTCATGCCCAGGAATCCCTTCGACACGGCGTCGATGCGGTCGTTGATGACGTCGTTGCCATTGTTGAACCGCTCGCCAACCGTGATGAATCCAAGCGCGGCGAGGCGCGCGTCATCCGGCTTGATGTCCGGCAATCTGTCGGCGGCGAGTTGTTCGACGATGAATTGGTCGTACGGCTTGTCCTTGTTGAAAGCGTCGATGATGTAGTCGCGATACGTCCACGCGTTGGGGTAGCGGTAGTCCTCGCGCTGCACGTTTACGTTGCGCCCGACGGTGTCGGCGTAACGCGCGGTGTCGAGCCAGAAGCGGCCCCAGCGCTCGCCGTAGTGCGGCGATGCGAGCAGACGGTCGATCATTTTTTCGTACGCGTTCGGCGCGCGATCGGTCACGAACGCCTGCACCTCGCGTGGCTCCGGCGGCAGCCCCGTCAAATCGTAAGTCGCCCGGCGCAGTAGCGTCTCGCGTCCGGCCTGATCATCCGGCAGCGGCGAGGGGGCGAGGCCGTGCTGCTCGAGTTTGGCCAGGATGAAAAGATCGACGGGCGTGCGGCACCACTGCGCATTTTTTTCAACTTTCGGCAGACTCGGTTTTTGCAGCGGTTGATAAGCCCAGTGATTTTTCGCCTTGTCCGTGAGCCCGGTCAGCTTCGCAGCACCGGCGGCCTTCCGCGGGTCGGGTGCGCCCATCTTCACCCACTCGATGAGGGCGGCGATTTCCGCGTCGCTCAACTTTTCGCCTTTGGGCGGCATCTGCATTTCCGGATCGGTGTAGCGGACGGCGGTGATGAGTTTGCTTTTCTCCGGCTCGCCGGGCATGAGGACTTCGCCGTCTTCGCCGCCTTTTTTCACTCCGTCGGGCGTGTCGAGCGTGAGCCCGCCCTTGGCCTTGCCCTGCTCGACGCTGTGGCATTTGTAGCTTTTGTCCGCGAGGATCGGGCGGATTTTGCTTTCAAAAAATGCCGTCTGCTCGGGCGTAAGTTCGGCTGCGGAAGCGCTCGCGAGAGCCGCGATGCCCGCGATGAGGACGAGTGACTTGTGCATGGGAGGAACCCAATTCCTATCCCATTTTCGGGCGGCCCGGTCAACCCATCCGCCGTCGTGGTTGTGTTTCCGTTTGAAAAATCGGGGTCATTCCGACCGGATGGAGGAATCCCGCCGTTCGGTGAAAAAGCGTGAGACCTTCCGCACCGGCGCGAGTTGAATGAAGATGCACGAGTTTTCCCTCCCGCCTGCCACTACGCGGTCTTCTTTCGACCGCCGCCGCTTTCTTTCGCGACTGACTTTGGGCGCGGCACTGTTCGCGGTGCCCGGCGCTTTTGCCGAGGAACTCCTTCGCACACCGCGTCA
>JANXWU010000510.1 GCA_025350985.1 Spartobacteria bacterium
GATAAAACGCGACCGTTTTTGCCACCAAAGACAATGCCAAATCAGACCCAGACGGCGTGGAAAGCCCGTGTCCCAACTTCGTTCTAGCGAGCTGGTCTAAACCTCCAAATAAAGAATTCGTCCGCACTGTTCGCAGCCGACGATTTCTTTCCGCCCCTTCACGCGCACCGCGGTTTGCGTCGTTACTTTCATGTGGCAGCCCATGCAGACTTCGTGCTCGATGGGCACGACCGCGGCGTCGCCTTTGCTGGCGAATAACCGCTCGTAGCGCTCCACCACCTCTTCGTCGATTTGCGCCGCCAGCGTCGCGCGCTCGGCCGTGAGCCGCTGCAACTCGGCTTCAATCGCCTGGATCTTCGCCTTCAAGTCGCCCAACTGCTCCGCGACCTGCGTTTTCTGTCCCGCCAAATGCTTCTCGTGTTCCGCAATCTGCGGTTTCAGTTTTTCCGTCTCGTCCATCAATTCCAGCTCCTTGTCCTCGATCCCCTGCACCTCCGCCTCGTAGCGTTTCACCTCGTTCCCGAGCGCGGCAAATTCCTCGTTCTTGCGCGTTTGAAATTGCTGCGTCTTGAGTTTGGCGATCGAGTCCCGGCGCACATGCGCGTCGAGTTCGAGACTCTTGCGCGCCACTTCGATCTCGCGCCCCTTATGCTTGATCGCCTCCACGGCGGCGTGCGCGGACGCCAGCCTTTCCTCGAATTCCTTCTTCTCCACCGGCGCCATTTTCAACTCGCGCTCGATGGTGCGGATTTTCTGGTCGCGGTTTTGGAGGACGAGGAGTTGTTCGAGCACTGGTTGCATGTTTTTTGAAATTAACGCGGAGTCGCGGCGCATTGCCAGCGTGGAAAATCCAACACGATGTCATTCTGAGCGCAGCGAAGAATCGCAATTTTCGGTTTGGCTTCTGACGCAAGTTCACACCATCAGCTAGAATTCAAGGTGCGGAGTTCCAAATCCGAAGTGAGCGATTCTTCGCTTCGCAGAGCCTCCGCTTAGAATGACGGGTCAGTAGGTTTCCACGGGCGAGCGCTTGCCATCCTCCGCGCTGCGTTTGGCGGCGAGTTCCTCGCCCAGCGTATCGACGCGCAACTGCCACACCTCCGCGTCGCGGCAGCGGAATTCCTCTTCCGAAAAGACGTCAGGAGTCGCGAGGTTTTTCTTGAAGTGCTCCACACTTTCCAGCGCGCGATCAAGCCGGCGCGCGGGCATTATTTCGAGAAACTTCGCCGCGTCCGCGACCACGCCGACGCGATGGCAGATCATCGCCAGGTCGTTTCCGGCCTCGATGGCGAGCCGCATCATTTCTTCGAGACCATAGTGATTCAAAATCGCGCCCATGTCGAGGTCGTCGGTCATCACCAAGCCGCGGAAGCCGAGCGCGTCGCGCAGCAATTTCGTGACGACGAAATGCGAGAGCGAACTCGGCGTGCCCGACGCGTCGAGCGCCGGATAAAACGCGTGGCCGATCATCATGCTGTCCACTTTGCCGGCGAAATATTTGAACACCGCCAGCTCGTTCGCGGTGAGATCGTCGCGCGTGAGATTGATCGTCGGCAGCTCGTGGTGCGCGTCGAGCGGTGCACGAGAGTAGCCGGGGAAATGTTTGCCACAGCTCGCGATTTTTTCCGCGCGCAAACCGTCGTTGAACGCGCCCGCGTTGCGGATCACCTGCTCGACGTTCTTTCCGTAGCAGCGGCCTTTGAGCGAGTTGTCGGCGTTGTCGTCGAACGAAATGTCGAGCACCGGGCAGAGGTCGAGATTGAATCCGAAAAGCCGGAGCAGACGCCCGGTAATCCGCCCATGCCGCTGGATCAACTCCACGTCACCGTGGTCGCGGAGTTGCACGGCGTTCGGCGGTTCGTTGCCGATTTCGCGCAGGCGCGACACGCGTCCGCCTTCCTGATCGATCGTGATGATCGGCTCGGTGCGGCTGAGGTCGCGCAGATCGTCGATGAGTTTCCGGAGTTGAGGCGGCGATTTGATATTTCGTCCGAACAAAATGAAACCGCCGGGCTGGATTTTTCGAAAAACTTTGGCCGATTCCGAATCGAGTTCCGGGCCGGGAACGCCGGTGAGAAGGAGCTGGCCGATGGGCGACATGCGGCGAACCTAGTCTCGACCGCCGTGCGAAATCAACGTCTGGAAAGCGCCGATGACGGCACATCCAAAACGCATGTCATTCTGAGCGGAGCTTGGCGGAGTCGAAGAATCTCTTGAACCATTTTCAACGAGCCGCTTCAAGGGAAGGGCATGAGATTCTTCGACTGCGTTCCGTTCGCTGGTGGCGAACTCCACTGCGCTCAGAATGACAGGCGGTTTTGTCATTCTGAGCGGAGGCTTGGCGGAGCCGAAGAATCTCTTGAACCCATTTTCGACGTGCCGCTTCAAGGGAGGTGCATGAGATTCTTCGACTGCGTTCCGTTCGCTGGTGGCGAACTCCACTGCGCTCAGAATGACCGGCGTTTTTTCAAAACGAGCCACTGCCAAAGTGCTCCCCGGTTTGACCAGCCACGAGGCAAACCGTAACCTGCGCACTCCGCTTTCCCGATGAAAAAATCGTTTCTCATTTTCCTCGCGGTGCTGGTGCCCGTCGTCTTCGCGCACGCGGAAGTGGAGCTTGGCATCGACGTTTTGGCGTCGCACAACTTCGACCTTTTGCAGGGCAAGCGCATCGGTCTGGTGACCAATCAAACCGGCGTGAACCGTCGCGGCACCAAGACGCGAGCGCTTTTAAAAAATGCACCGGGTGTAAAGCTCGTCGCGCTTTTTACACCCGAACACGGACTCGATGGCACCGAGCTCGCAGGCAAGTACGTCGCGACGCGCAAAGACAAGTTGACCGGCCTCACCGCCTGGTCGCTCTACGGGCCGACGCGCAAGCCGACGCCGCAAATGCTGGCCGGACTCGACGCGCTTGTTTTCGACATGCAGGACATCGGGAGCCGCAGCTACACCTACGTCAGCACGATGGTGAAATGCATGGAGGCGGCGAGCGAGCGGGGCTTGGAGTTCATCGTGCTCGACCGGCCCAATCCGCTCGGTGGCGCGCGCGTGGAGGGGCCGCCCATCGAGGCGCAGTGGATTTCTTTCGTGGGGCAGTTGCCCGTGCCCTACGTGCATGGAATGACCGTCGGCGAGATCGCGCGGATGGCGAATGGCTTGGGCTGGACCCCGCGTTGCAATTTGAAAGTCGTGTCGATGCAAGGCTGGAAACGCGACATGATCTGGATGGATACCGGCCTGCGCTGGGTCGCCACTTCGCCGAACATCCCGCGGTCGTCCTCGCCGTTTTATTACGTCGCGACCGGGACCGTCGGCGAGTTGCCGGACTTGGAAACCGGCGTGGGCGGGCCGGAGCCGTTTGAAGTCATCGGCGCGAAATGGCTGGACGCGAAAAGTTTCACCGCACAGCTCAAGGCGCAGCATTTTCCAGGAGTCGGATTTTCGGAGTTCGCCAAGAGCGGGTTTCAAGGCACGCGACTGCTGATCGACCCGCACACGTCGTCGAACCTGAGTGCGCTGAGCGCGTATATTTTGGCGGGCGTGAATCAGCCGGCGCGACCAAGTCTCTTCGCGCGTTCGGCGGGCAAGCTGGAGATGTTTTACAAATGCTACGGCAGTCAGACGATTCGCTCGCAATTGGAACGCCGCGCGTCGGTGCAACAAATCGTGGCCGGATGGCAGCCGAGCGTGTCGCGTTTCGAGCGCGAGCGGCAGGCGTATCTGCTGTATTGAATGGAGGGCACCGCGCTGTCGGCACCGCGGGGTCAAGTGGACTGCGCCACGGGAGCGACTTCCCTCTCATCGCAAACCGTTCACACGACTTGTGGGCGTCCACAGATTTACACAGATTTCCTGAGCCCATCTGTGTAAATCTGTGAAATCTGTGGACAGTTCCTCTTCCATGAAGCTCGGCTTTTACGGCGGCACTTTCGACCCGGTTCACCACGGGCACCTCATCCTCGCGCGCGAGGCGATCGAGCAGCTTGGGCTGGCACGCGTCATTTTCATTCCAGCCGTGCAGTCGCCCCACAAGCCCGCAACCATGCCGATTCCGCCGGAGCTGCGTCTGGAAATGTTGCGCGCCGCCCTCGCCGGCGAGCCTCGGTTTGAAGTGGACGCGCTGGAACTGCAACGTCCGCCGCCATCGTTCACTTTCGACACGATGACGGCGATGCGCGCGCGCTATCCCCGCGCGGAACTTTTCTACCTCATCGGCGAGGACAACGTCCGCGAGCTGCACACATGGCGGCGCATCGATGAACTCAAGGCGCTGGTGAAGTTCGTCGTCTTGAATCGCCGTGACGGCGCGCCGGCGCACCCCTTCCCCACGCTGGCGCGCCGCATCGACATTTCGGCCACCGACATTCGCGAACGGGTGGCGCGCGGCGAGTCCATCCGCTATCTTCTGCCCGAAGCCGTGCGCGTGCTCATCGAAAAACATCAGCTTTACCGGGAGACCAAACCATTACCTCAAAAAAACTAGCCCGCCTCTGCGCCGAACATGCGGGCGGCAAAAAAGCCGAAGACGTAACCATTCTGGACCTGTCGAAAGTTTCCACGTTCACGGATTTTTTCGTGATTTGCTCCGGCACGTCCGAGCCGCAACTCAAGGCCATCTCCGGTGAGATCCACCAGCAGATCAAAAAAGAGCACGGCGTCAGTCCACATGCGGTGGACGGCTTCCCTGCCAGCCAGTGGATCGTGATGGATTACGGCGACGTGGTTGTGCATATTTTTCACGCGTTGAAGCGCGACTTTTATGGGCTGGAAGAACTCTGGAGCGACGCGCCGCGACTCGCGTTGACGGAGAAATCCAGCGCCGTAAAACCGGACAAGCCCAACCCGAAACCTCGGGTCAAGCCGCGCGCGAAAAAGGTCAAAGCGGCACCTCGCGACGAATGAGTGATTCGCCTGCTTGACTCTTGACAATATCCCAGCCCTCGCCCCACCCTCTGCAATTCCGGCCATGAAAGTTTTCCGCATTTTCCTCCTGCCAGTTCTACTCGTTCTGCTCCCGGCCTGCGCCTGCCGGGTCAAACAGGGAGTCGTAACCGCTAAGCGCGCGCACAAAGGCATGAGATTCGACCCGATGCGCGTGGGGCCGTTTTACCGACTGGCCCAGCCCGATCTTTACTGGGTGCGCGTGCGTGGGGAAAACGCGCATGGACGCACGGTGAACAAAAACATCGCCGTGTTTCGCTCCGATTTTTCGCGCATTTGCGTGGGCGATCATTGGTCGGCGTGCGGCGGCTTCGAGAGCGGTTCGACCTGCCCGGCGCACAAGTAGGCGGCAAGTCGGATTGACAGGGAATCGGCACCGGCGCACGGTTTGGGCACGCTTCCCATGTTTCAAATTCCTCGCCCAAACCGCTGGCTGATCGTTGCTGGAATCTTTTGCCTAATGGTCTCCTCCCTCTTCCTGTTGGCCCAAGGCAAGCCCGGTTTGCCCACCGATTTCGAGGCGCGCATTTACCAAGATGCCGGAGGAAAATCGCTGCCCTATCGTTTGCTCAAGCCGAAAAATTATGACGCGACCCAGCGCTATCCGCTCGTGCTTTTCCTGCATGGCGCGGGTGAACGAGGCACCGACAATCTCGCGCAGCTCAAGCATTGCGTCGGGCTTTTTACCGAGCCCGGGAATCGCGAAAAATATCCGTGTTTCGTCGTCGCGCCGCAGTGCCCGATGACCGACGACAAAAAAGATGAGCCGTGGGGATGGACCGGCGTTCACCCTTTCAAAGTCCGCCCCTACCGCTACCCAGAAAAGGTCGCCGAAGCCGGAAGGCTGGCCTTCGAGATCGTCGAGAAAATGCAGAAGGAATTTTCGGTCGATGCCGATCGGATTTATGTCGGCGGCATTTCGATGGGCGGATTCGGAACTTGGGATTTCCTCGCGCGTCATCCTGACGTGTTCGCGGCAGGGGTGCCGGTGTGCGGCGGCGGAGACCCGGACACGGCTGCACGTTTTGTAAAAGTTCCAGTCTGGAACTTTCACGGGGCGATCGACCCCGTGGTGCCGGTGCTGCTCAGCCGCGTGATGATCGACGCGTTAAAAGCCGCGGGCGGCCAGCCGCGCTACACCGAGTATCCCGAGGCGAAGCATGACTCGTGGCTGCCCGCGTTTGCGGAGCCGGAATTACTGCCGTGGCTATTCGCGCAAAAGCGGAGCACGCCGCCATAAACGGCTGCTGTCCGTCTTTCGAGATTTTCGAAAGGCGATTGCGAGCAGCCCGCCGCCACCCAACAGCATCGGCATCACGCTCCAGCGGCTTTCGGGACACAAGAATTCGCCGGCATTAAACGAGTTCCAAATGCATTGCGGACTCCGGGGCGGAAAGTGCGTGAAGTAAATCCCCTCCCACGAACCGATGGGATTGGCAGAAACTGGACCGTGGATGGTCGCAAGGTAAACCAGAGGTTGATAGAAATCGGGATGCCGGATCGTGCCGAGCTCGATGTCCTCCCGCATTTCACGGCCCACCATTTGCAACCTCTCTTCCAAAC
>JANXWU010000063.1 GCA_025350985.1 Spartobacteria bacterium
GTGTAAAGCGTGTAAAGCAAAACAATTTCTTCTTCAACAGTGACAGTCATTTTTTGGTCCTGTGTTTTGAAGTTTGAGATTCTTCGCTTCGCTCAGAATGGCATTTTTTTCCCACAAAAAGCAAAGGCCGAGCGAAATCGCCCAGCCTCGCTTTTTCACTGGCGGGATTTTTACTTTGCGAGCAGTTCCAACATGCCGACGCAGCGATTGCTGTAACCCCATTCGTTGTCGTACCATCCGACGACTTTCACAAATTTGTCGCCGAGCGTGAGCGTGAGCTGGCTGTCGAAAATGCACGAGTGCGGGTTGCCGACGATGTCCTGGAGCACCAGGGGCTCGTCGCTGTATTCCAGCACCGCTGCCAGCGGACCACTCGACGCTGCTTTTTTGAACGCCGCGTTGATGCTTTCTGCCGTCGCGTTGTTTTTCAAAAGCGCCGTGAAGTCCGTGACGGAGCCATCGGGCGTCGGGACGCGGAAGGCACCGCCATTGAGCTTGCCTTTGAGTTCGGGAATGACTTCGCCGATCGCCTTCGCCGCGCCGGTCGAGGATGGGACGATGTTCACCGCCGCCGCCCGACCGCGCCGCAAATCCTCGTGTGGAAGATCGAGAATGCGCTGGTCGTTCGTGTAGCTGTGGATCGTCGTCATGAACCCGCTCTCGATGCCGAAGGAATCGTTGAGCACCTTGACCATCGGCGCCAGGCAGTTGGTCGTGCAACTGGCGTTGGAGACGATGAAATGTTTCGCCGCGTCGTAGATGTCGTCGTTCACCCCCATCGCGATCGTCGCGTCCGGGCCTTTCGCGGGCGCGCTGATGAGCACGCGTTTCGCGCCGCCCTTGGTCATGTGCAGTTCGGCCTTCGCGCGGTCGGTAAAAAAGCCGGTCGATTCGAGAACGACATCGACCCCGAGCGAGCCCCACGGCAAATTCGCCGGGTCACGTTCCTTGAGAATCTTGATCTTGTGGCCGCCGACGATGATGTGCGCGTCGTCGTAACTGATTTCGCCCTGAAATTTCCCGTGAACGGAATCCCACTTGAGCAGGTGCGCGAGCGTGTGCGTGTCGGTGAGGTCGTTGATTGCGGCGACCTTTTCCACCTGAGCCTGCGTCATCGCGCGGAGGACGTTGCGACCGATGCGGCCGAAGCCGTTAATGCCAAATTTTGCCATAAGTAATGATGATTGCGGTTGTGAAAGAGGCGCAATTATCGGCGGCTGCGATGGGTCGTCAAGGCTTTGTCTGCGGCGGATTGCGATTGCGACGCACCCTCATTGGAGTTATCGAATCGGCTCAGCTATTCCCATGACGAAGCGCCGCGAGATTATCCTCAAATTGCTGTTTCTGTGCGCCGCCACATTGCTCACGCTTGCCCTCGGGGAAGTGGCGGTGCGAATCATCTCGGCGCGAACGCTCATCTACAACATTGAGATGGTGAAATACGCGAAGGCG
The DNA here is from genome assembly GCA_025350985.1 of Spartobacteria bacterium. GTDB lineage: Bacteria > Verrucomicrobiota > Verrucomicrobiia > Chthoniobacterales > Chthoniobacteraceae > JANXWU01. The sequence continues at coordinate 1,453 of JANXWU010000063.1, forward strand.
TTAAAGCAGCGCGACCCGCAAGGCGAGGTCAGCCACACCCATGTGCCTTCCCGTTCGGCGCGCCTGATGGGCGTTGACGTCGCACTGAACTCGCTCGGCCAGCGCGGGCGCGAACTTGGAGAGAAAAGCCCCGGCACCGCACGCATTCTCGTGCTTGGAAGTTCGATTACGATGGGATGGGGAGTTCCGGCGGAGCAGGTATTTACCTCGTTGGTCGAAGCTAGACTCAATCGCGCACAACCTTTCGGGCCGAACATTGCCTTTCAAATCGCCAACGCCGGCATTGGAAACTACAACACTTATTTCCAGTCCAAGCTCTTGCAAAGGCAATATCCGGTCGTGAAGCCGGACTTGGTGGTTATCCAATACTTCATCAGTGACGTGGAGCCGCGCACGATGGGGCGGAATAACTGGCTGCTGCAACATTCGCTGCTGGCCGACTACTTATTCGACCGCTTTGGGCACATGCAGTTTGCTCGGAGCGGGAAAGCCGACCTCTTCACCCACTACTCAAACCTATATAAGGAAGGCTCCGAAGCTTGGGGGCAAACCCAGCAATACCTGGCTGCCATCCGGGGCACCACGGACAAGGATGGAGTGCCGCTGTTGCTGATGATTATCCCGGACATTCACGACTTATCGACGGGCACTCCTTATCGAGAGCTATACACCAAAATGGAAGCTGCTTTCCAAAAGCTCGGCATTCCCACCGTGAATACCTTCGATGCGTTTCAGAAACAGTTTGGCGGCGATGTCTCGAAGCTTTGGATTCAAAGCGACGATCCTCATCCGAACGCCAGCGGCCACGCCCTCATGGCCGACGCGCTTTACCGTTACTTGGTCGAAACCGATCCACTCAGACTCAAACGAGCCGCAACTCCTGCGCCGTGACGAACTAAGGCGTCGTCATGCTCTTTAACTCCCTCGAGTTCGCGATCTTCTTCCCGATCGTCACGCTGCTCTACTTCCTGTTCAGGGACAGGGCGCGGGTGTGGCTGCTGCTGCTGGCAAGCTGCTTTTTTTACATGGCCTACCGGAACGGCGCGCTCTGGTACTACTTGGGCTTTCTCTTCACGCTAATCGGCCTTGATTACGTCGCGGGTTTCCTTATTGAACAAGCAACGGGTTTTCAACGAAAGCTTGCGTTGGGACTAAGTCTGGCCGCGAACATCGGCCTGCTTGGTTTCTTCAAATACTTCAACTTCCTAAACACCAATCTGGCGTCGGCTTTTCACTCCGCCGGCTTGGGCTATTCCATCCCGAACCACGGATGGGAACTGCCAATTGGTCTTTCGTTCCACACCTTCCAAGCCATGAGTTATACCATGGAAGTCTATTACGGGCGACAAAAGGCGGAGCGCTCCCTGCCAGTCTATGCGCTCTACGTGTTGTTCTATCCGCAACTGGTGGCCGGGCCGATCGAGCGGCCGCAAAATCTAATTCATCAGTTTCGCGAAGCGCATCGGTTTGATTACGCCCGCTTGGTGCAGGGAGTGCAACTGATGCTGACGGGCTTATTGAAAAAGATGGCTATTGCCGACCGGCTCGCGCCCTTGGTGGATACGGTTTACAAGGCTCCGACGCACTATTCCGGCGCGCAACTGCTCGTGGCGACTTACTTCTTCGCGGTGCAGATTTACTGTGACTTCTCGGGCTATACAGACATTGCGCGCGGTGCCGCGACCGTCATGGGCTTTCGGATCATGGAGAACTTCGAGCGACCTTATCTGGCTCCTTCCATCGCGGAGTTTTGGCGACGGTGGCACATCTCGCTTTCCACTTGGTTTCGAGACTATGTTTATATTCCGCTGGGGGGCAATCGGCTCACTGAGCAACGAACTTATTTCAACTTGGCGGCGGTCTTTCTCCTCAGTGGCTTTTGGCATGGAGCGAACTGGACTTACCTTGTCTGGGGCGCTCTGCATGGAACTTTGTTTATTGTCTACCTCTCCACGCGCGCCCTGCGTGCTAGAGTTCACTCGGTCCTGGGCTTGGACAGGCATTCGGGATGGCATCGCTTCCTTGCGGTGCTGGTTTCTTCAAACTTAGTCGTCTTCACTTGGATCTTCTTCCGCGCTGGATCGCTCGGCGACGCGATGGAAATAGTTCGCCGCATCTTTTGCCAGTTTGCTTTCCCGGGCTGGCGGAGCTTGCACGCCGGTCTTGATTTGTCCCAGTTTGTTATTGGTCTGGTGCTAATTGTTTGCCTGTTTTTAGTTGAGGGCGTTGGCGGCAAGAAAGCGCTTTGGCAATGGATCGACAGCCGGCGGTCGGGATGGCGTTGGGGTGCTTATTATTTGTTTGCGGTTGGGTTGATCGTGCTTATCCTGACCAACCCGGTTCACAAGGCTCAGCAGTTCATCTATTTTCAGTTTTAAGCAGTGAACATCCTTGGCATTTCGGCCTTTTATCATGACTCCGCCGCGGCTTTGATTTGCGACGGCAGGATAGTGGCGGCGGCTCAAGAGGAACGGTTCACACGCCGGAAGCACGACTTTCGGTTTCCTCGAAACGCCATTGACTATTGCTTGAAGGAAGGCGGGCTGACTCCTTCGCAACTGGACCATGTCGTCTTCTATGACAAGCCTTTGTTAAAGTTCGAGCGGCTGCTTGAGACTTACATCGCGTTTGCGCCGGCAGGCTTCCGGAGCTTCTTGCAGGCGATGCCATTGTGGCTGCGCGAAAAGCTCTTTCTTCCCCGGGAGTTGGACCAGGGATTGCGCGGTCTATACAAGGGCCGCTATGTCTTTGTCGAACATCATGAGTCGCACGCGGCGAGTGCGTTTTACCCCAGTCCTTTTGACGAAGCGGCCATTCTGACCGTGGATGGCGTCGGGGAATGGGCCACGTCAACCATCGGCGTCGGGCGCGGGAACAAGATTGAAATGACTCATGAGCAGCGTTTCCCACATTCCTTGGGCTTGCTCTACTCGGCGTTTACTTATTACACCGGCTTTCGGGTTAATAGCGGAGAGTATAAGTTGATGGGCCTTGCTCCTTATGGCGAGCCGAAGTATGCGGGACTGATTCGCGAGAAGCTCATTGACTTAAAGGAGGATGGCTCCTTTCGGATGGACATGCAGTTCTTTAACTACTGCCAGGGACTGACCATGACTAATGCGCGCTTTGACGCCTTGTTTGGCCAGCCGCCGCGCAAACCCGAAGAAGTGTTGACGCAGTTTTACATGGACATCGCGGCGAGCATTCAGGTGGTGACCGAAGAGATCATGCTGCGGATGGCACGGCACGCCTTTGACTTAACCGGATCAAAGAACCTGTGCCTCGCGGGCGGTGTAGCTTTGAACTGTGTTAGTAATGGGCGCATCCTGCGCGAAGGTCCGTTTGAGAAGGTGTGGGTGCAGCCGGCGGCGGGCGACGCGGGCGGGGCTTTGGGTGGGGCGTTGTTTGTGTGGCATCAACTGCTTGGCCACCCGCGCGTGCCCGTGCAGCCGGACGCGCAGCGCGGCAGTTTGCTCGGCCCGGACATTCGCGATGAGGAGACGCGCCCTTATCTCGACTCGATCAAGGCTCCGTATGATTTTTTTCCAAATGATGAAGCACTGTGCGAGGCGGTCGCGGGATTGATGGCCAGTGAAAAAGTCATCGGCTGGGTGCAGGGACGGATGGAATTCGGGCCGCGGGCGCTGGGCTGCCGCAGCATCCTCGGCGACGCGCGCTCGCCCAGAATGCAAAAGGTGATGAACCTCAAGATCAAATTCCGCGAATCGTTCCGGCCTTTCGCACCCTGCGTGCTGCGCGAGCGGGTGGATGAGTTTTTTGAAACGAGACCGAACGAGGACAGCCCCTACATGCTGCTGGTCGCCGACGTGCGCGAGTCGAAGCGGACGCAAGCCCAGGCGCAAAGCGACGCGCGCGGTTTGGAAAAACTGGAAGTCGAGCGTTCGGTTATCCCGGCGGTGACGCATGTGGATTACTCCGCGCGCGTGCAGACGGTGGACCGCGAACGACACGGGCGCTTCTACGACCTGCTCAAAAAGTTCGAGGAAAAAACCGGCTGTCCCGTGATCATCAACACCAGCTTCAACGTGCGCGGAGAGCCGATTGTCTGCACGGCGCAGGATGCTTATCGCTGCTTCATGGCGACGAACATGGATGTGCTCGTGCTCGGGCGTTGCGTGCTGTTGAAAGAGCGGCAGCCGGACGCGAAGGAGATCGACATCAGCCAGTATTTGTCCGAGTTCCAACTCGACTAAAGCCCGCCCGCCCTCGCCATGAGCCTGCTGCAAATCGACTGGAAGCCCGACCGAAAAAAGCTGCGGGAGTTTGCAGTCATCTGGCTGGTCGGCTTCGGGATTTTCGGGTGCGTCGCGGCTTGGAAATCCGGCGCGTTTGCCGGCTCTGGAAAATGGACGACGCCGTGTGTGTTGTGGTCGCTGGCTCTCGTCGTCGGATTGATGGGAATGGCCGCGCCGGAACTGGTGCGGCCCGTTTACGTCGGCTGGATGGCGGTGGGTTTGCCCATTGGCTACGTGACCACGCATGTGCTTTTCGGGCTCCTTTATTTCGGAGTTTTCACTGCGACGGCGCTGGTGTTCCGCGTGATCGGGCGCGACAAGCTGCTGCGTCGATTTGACAAGACGGCGCAGACCTACTGGGTTAAACGTGCAGCCGCGCCGCCCCCCGCCCGCTACTTCGATCAATTTTAGAGCATGGCCGAGAACGATCCCAACCAGCAATTCACCGCCGCGTCCACCGAGCCGCGGACGGGGTTCGTGCGCGAGTTCATCCGGTTTTTAGCCGAGAACAAAAAGTGGTGGCTGCTGCCCATCGTCATCATCACTTTGCTGCTGGCGTTGCTGATGATCTTCGGCAGCACGGCGGCGGCTCCGTTCATTTACACGTTGTTTTAAGAACAGCGTCCCACGCGGGTTCTTCCCATGTTGCGCCTCTCCTTTCCTCCCAGTGCGCGCAGACGGCTCGGCTTGCTTTTTCTGCTCCTCGCTCTGGTCGTTTTCGGCGGATGGTGGGTGATGATTCGGATGCCGGGGAAAAGTTTTCACGGCGCGCTGCCGGCGCTCACCCCCGGACAAACGTCCCTCCGCGATGAGTTGCGCGGACGTGCAAAAACTCGCCATCGAAATCGGCCCGCGCAATCTGGATCGTTACGACAAGCTTCGCGCAGCCGCCGACTTCATCGAACAGTCCTTCATCCAAGCCGGCTGCAAGCCGACGCGGCAGCGTTACACGGTCGAGGAAAAAGCATGCGACAACATCGAAGTGGAGCTGCCCGGCGCGAGCGCGGATATCGTCGTGGTAGGCGGGCACTACGACACCGTGATGGGCAGCCCCGGCGCGAATGACAATGCCAGCGGCGTGGCCGGCACGCTGGCACTGGCGCGCCGTTTCGCGCACTCCAAGCCGCAGCGCACCATTCGCTTCGTCGCCTTCGTGAATGAAGAGCCAATGCATTTTCAAACAGCCACCATGGGCAGCCTCGTTTATGCAAAAGCCTGTCGCAGCCGCGGCGACAAGATCGTTGCAATGATCAGTTTGGAAACCATCGGCTGTTATCTGCACGAAGAGGGAAGCCAGACCTATCCGCTGCCAGTTTTGAACAAAATCTACCCGACCCGTGGCGACTATATCGGCTTCATCGGCAATACCGCGTCGTCTGCCTTGATCAAAAAGGCCATCAGAAGTTTCCGCACGCACGCGTCCTTTCCCAGTGAAGGCGCCGCGATGTTTGAGTGGATTCCCGGCGTCGGCTGGTCCGATCAATGGGCGTTCTGGCGACACGGCTATCCCGGGATTATGGTCACCGACACCGCGCCTTTTCGTTACGCGCATTACCACGCCGCGAGCGACACGCCCGACAAGCTCGACTTCGACTCGATGGCGCGAGTGGTTGACGGCGTGGAGAAAGTCGTCGCCGACCTGGCGAATCAGCGCTGAGAAATGGGCCGGATGCCCTTTCACCTTGACGCTATTTTTACGCCTCCGTAGCCTGCCCGCCTCTCGTCGCGCATGAACATTCACGAATACCAAGGCCAGCAACTTTTTCGAAAATTCGGCGTCGCCACTTCGCGCGGCGAGGTCGCCCGCACGCCGGAGGAGGCGGAGAAAATGGCGGCGTCGCTGGGTTCGGGAAAGATCGTGGTGAAGTCGCAAATCCACGCGGGCGGGCGTGGAAAGGGCACGTTCAAAAGTGGTTTCCAAGGCGGGGTCAAAGTCGCCGACACGCCCGCGCAGGCACGGGAAATCGCGGCGAAAATGCTCGGCGAAACGCTGGTTACGCATCAAACCGGAGCGGAAGGGCGCGTCGTGAACACGGTGCTCATCGCCGAGGCGATCGAGATCGAGCGCGAGTTGTATCTGGCGATTTTGCTCGACCGCGCCAGCAGTGCTCCGGTCCTCATCGCGAGCACGGAAGGCGGCATGGACATCGAGGAAGTCGCGCACCGGTCGCCGGAGAAAATCATGCGCGAGCCCGTGCCTCCGCTGCTCGGTTTGCAGGCGTTTCAAGCCCGTAAAATTGCGCGCGGGCTGGGCTTCAAAGGCGCGCAGATTGGCGAGGCGGCGAAGCTGCTGCTCGCGCTCTACAAATTGTTCATCGAGTGCGATTGCTCGATGGTCGAGATCAATCCGCTCGTCGTCACCAAGGCCGGGAAAATTCTCGCGCTCGACGCGAAATTTAACTTCGACGACAACGCGCTCTACCGTCACCCGGACATCGTGGCGATGCGCGATAAAGCCGAGGAAGACCCGCGCGAAGTCGCCGCGTCCGAGTTCAACCTGAACTACATCGGCCTCGACGGAAACATCGCCTGCCTCGTCAA
>JANXWU010000515.1 GCA_025350985.1 Spartobacteria bacterium
AATCAGCACGCGGGGCGCATGCGCTCCCCAACGGATTTACCGCGCGGCTACACTTTGTTAAGTGCTCTATTTCCCCTGCTTTTCCTGGCTTCCTGGGTTCCAGATTATTTCCTCCGCCGTCGAAAAATCTGGATTCCGAAGTCCCCACCCCGTGCCCGTCCCTCACGCCCGCGGATGCGCGTCGTTGTAGGCTTTTTTCAACCGCTCCACCGTGACGTGCGTGTAAATCTGCGTCGTCGAAAGGCTCGCGTGACCGAGCAGCGACTGCACGCTCCGCAAGTCCGCGCCCGCGTCGAGCAGATGCGTGGCGAAGCTGTGCCGCAGCTTGTGCGGCGTGAGCGGAATCGGAATCGCCGTGAGCCGCAGATATTTTTTGAGTGAATGCCAGACGGTGTGCGCGCCCAGCCGCCGCCGCATTTTGTTGATGAAGAGCGGCCCGGAATCCACTCGCGCTTCGTGCCGGTATTTCTGAATCGCCGCGAGTGCCGGCGCGCCGACCGGGACGACGCGCTCCTTCCGTCCCTTGCCGAAAACCCGGACCGTTTCCGTGAAAACATCGACGTGCGGAACGTCGAGCGCGACCAGTTCGCTCAACCGCAAACCGCTGCTGTAAAACAGTTCAAGAATCGCCGCGTCGCGCGCCGCATTCCACGCCGGAGCCTGCTTCTCGCGCTCGATTTTGAACGGCGCCTCGAGCAATTCCGCGACTTGTTTGGTCGAGAGCACGACCGGCAGCTTGCGCCGGATTTTTGGGAGCAGCACTTCCTTGAGCGGGTTGTTTTTCAGCCCGTGCCGCTCGACGAGAAATTTGTAAAACGTGCGCAACGCGGCGAACCGCAGCCGGACGGTCGCGCGCGCGTCCTTTTTCATGCACTCGAAAAGGAACGCGCGAAAACGCGGCGCGTCGCACTCTTTCCAGCCGGGAAAACCGGGCGACGCGAGCAGCATCTCGAGCGCGTGCCGGTAGTTGATGAGCGTGCGCGGGGCGGAGTTGCGCTCGAATTCGAGATGATGCAGAAACGCCGCGAGCAGGCGGTCTTTCGGTTTCTTTGGCTGCGGCGTTCGAGGCATGGCAAGAGGCGAGTTTAGCAGGTGCCGCAGGGGCTAACGCAAAAAAAAGCGGCTCCGGAATTATCCGGAGCCGCTTTCTGTGAATTGACTGGGAACGGTCGCCAGCGACTACGTGTTCTTTTTCTTTTTCCCGCCTTTGCCCTTCTCGTGCTTGGTCGCTTCGACGGAAGCAGCGGTTCCGGCAGGTGTGCCTTCGCTGACTTTGGCGAGCATGCCCGTGGTGATGTCGGCGAGTTTTCCCGCCGCGCCATCGACGGTGATCGTGGTCGCGTCGGTGATGGTGAACACCTTGGCTTCGCCGCCCTTGCCGTGGGTGATGGTGATGGTTTTCGCGGTGGCGTCCACGGCGCTGACTTTGCCGTGCGCGCCCGCGGCTTTTTTCTCGCCCTTGGCTTTGGCCAGGGCCATGCCCGGCGCGGCGAGGACGAATGCGGCTGCAATGGCGAATGAGAGGAATTTTTTCATTTCAGTATTTGGTTTTGTTTTTTGGTTTTTCCGGCTGACGAAAAGAGAAACGATTCTCCCCGCGCGCCTGAATGTGGTTTCACCGGCGAAATAGCGTGGGCGCGAACAATTAGGACACGCATCTGCCATTGAACCGACGCAGCCTTCATCGACGCCACTCGCCGGGAAAATTTACGCGCGCTTTGGCGAGAGCATCCGGTTGATCGTCGCCGCCGCGTACGCCGCGCCGAAGCCATTGTCGATGTTCACAACCGTGACCCCGCTGCCGCAAGAGTTCAGCATCCCCAGCAGCGCCGCGATGCCGCCGAAGCTCGCGCCGTAGCCGACGCTCGTCGGCACCGCGATCAACGGCTTGCTCACCAGCCCGGCGACCGCGCTCGGCAGCGCGCCCTCCATCCCCGCGACGACGATGAGCACATTGCAACTTTCCAACCGCTCGCGCTCGGCGAGCAGCCGGTGGATTCCCGCCACGCCGACATCGCAGATGAGGTCGGTTTTATTGCCGAAAATCTCCAGCGTCACGCGAGCCTCTTCCGCCACCGGCAAGTCCGAAGTGCCCGCGCAAACCACGCCGACGACGCCCTCGTTCCTGGGCATGGGCGTGCGCTCCAAAGTGATGCAGCGGGCGCGCGGATGATGCACGGCGTCCGGAAGTTCCCGCCCCACCGCTGCCGCCTGCGCCTCGCTCGCCCGCGTCA
>JANXWU010000054.1 GCA_025350985.1 Spartobacteria bacterium
CGCGCCGCGATCCGCGTCTTTGAGTTGATCCCGAGTCACGGCATCGTCGGCCACATTTTCGATGACCAGCCCCAGCCACGAGCGAGTGACGCGGCCTTTGGCGATGAGTTGGTCGCCAATATCTTTGAGCATGGTCGAGGGAATGGCGAACGACAGCCCGCGGGCGATGCCGTTGATGAGCGTGTTCATGCCGATGACGCGCCCGTCCAAGTCAAGCAACGGGCCGCCGGAGTTGCCGGGGTTGATGAACGCGTCGGTCTGGAGGTAGTCCTCGTAGGCCGTGTTGGTGAGGTTCGAGCGGCCTTTCGCGCTCACCCAGCCGCAGGTGAAGCTGTAGTCGAGGTTGTACGGCACGCCGATCGCACAGACCATCTGGCCGACTTTGACCGTGTCGCTGTCAGCGATTTCGGCCACGGGAAAATTTTTGCCTTCGATCTTGATGACCGCGATGTCGGTCTTGTCGTCACGGCCCACGACTTTGGCGGAAAACTTCCGACCATCCTTCAGCCGCACTTCGAGTTTGTCGGCGTCCTCGACGGCGTGGTTGTTCGTCAGGATGTAGCCGTCGGCGCGGATGAAAAAGCCGCTCGCCTCGCTGTGCTGGGGAGTTTCCGGCATCTGAAAGCGCTTGCCCTTTTCATGGTCGCCCTTCTCGCGTTCGCGAAAAAAGAAATCAAAGTTTTCGAGCGACGCCGACTCTTCATCGGTGGCTTTGTGCTCGGCTTGAATCACCACCACCGACGGCGCCACTTTTTCAAACACGCTGGTGAAAGCGTCGCTGAGTTGATGCGCGAAATCGCCCGCGCCCGCGATGCCCTGAAGCGGAGTTGCCACGAACCATCCGGCACAAACGAGGACGAAAAATGAACGCGCGCGGCTCATGGTCGGGTCTTTGACAGGCGGCTCCGCAATTTCGTTCAAAAGGCCCGCGGGTCAACTTCGGACGCTGGGCAAATCTCGTTCGCGCGGGCAGATACCGTTTTGACAATCCGACCGCTCATCCTATCGTTCGCGTTCTAATTCGATGCACAACGATTCGACCGGCGAAAAGCGGTTCGCCTCCTTTGCCCCCGGCTATTGGCCAGGCGTAACGCCGGAAAACTGGAACGACTGGCGCTGGCAGCTCAAGAATCGCGTCACCAAGCTGGAACAGCTCGAACAACATCTCACCCTCGCGCCGGAGGAACGAGCAGGCGTGATTCTTTCCGGCAACAAACTCTCGCTCGCGATTACCCCGCACTTTTTCAACCTCATCGAGCGCGATAATCCCGACTGCCCGATTCGCCGGCAGGTCGTGCCGCGCATCGAGGAGACGGCGACCGCGCCGTGGGAAATGGCGGACCCGTGCGGCGAGGATTCGCACATGCCAGTGCCAGGACTCGTCCATCGCTACCCGGATCGCGTGCTTTTTTTGGTGACGGATCGTTGCGCGAGTTATTGCCGATATTGCACGCGCAGCCGGGTGGTCAGCGGCGCGGGCGAGCAGGAGTTGCACACCGATTTTGAGGAGGCGTTTCGGTATCTGGAAAAGCACACTGAAATCCGTGACGTGCTGCTGAGCGGCGGCGACGCGCTGCTTTTCTCCGACGACAAACTGGAAAACCTGCTCCGCCGCTTGCGCGCCATCGGGCACATCGAATTCCTGCGGATCGGCACCCGCGTCCCAATTTTCCTGCCGCAGCGCATCACGCCCGAGCTGTGCGCGATGCTGCAAAAATATCACCCACTCTGGATGAGCGTCCACGCGAACCATCCGCGCGAACTCACGCTCGAAGTAAAAGCCGCGCTCGAACGCCTCGCAAATTCCGGCATCCCGCTCGGCAACCAAAGCGTGCTCCTGCGCGGCGTGAACGACGACGCCGCCACGATGAAGGCCCTCGTCCACAAACTCCTGATGTGCCGGGTGCGTCCCTATTACCTCTACCAGCTCGATCTCATCAAAGGCTCATCCCATCTGAAAGTGCCCGTGAGCAAAGGCATCGAGATCATTGAATCGTTGCGCGGACACACCACCGGCTACGGCATCCCGCAATACGTCATCGACGCACCCGGCGGCGGCGGCAAAGTGCCCATCGGCCCCGGCTACACGATTTTTCACGACGAGGAAAAAATCGTGATTCGCAATTACGAAGGGAAAATTTTCGAGTATCCCGAAGGCAGCGCGCAGCCCGCGGAGCTTGCTGGCGAAAGCTTTCACGAGTAACTGTCCACGCATGACCCATCAGCGCATCCGAGATCTGTTGCACGCCGTTCCGTTCATTCCATTTACGGTTCAACTGGCGAACGGACAAGGTCTCCCCGTGCCACATCCAGATTTTGTCAGTCTAAGTGGAACGGGGCGCACGATGCTCATCAACCTCAAGGGCGAGCGCTTTCAAATTGTCGATGTGATGCTCATCACAAACATCGATGTGAACCCGCCGAAAAGATCGAAAGTTCGCCATTAGCCAATACTCATCGTGGCTGGCCTCGTCATCTCCCCCCGCGCGCGCATTTTCCACGGTCACGACTGGGTCTATGCCGGCGAAATCAAAAAAGCGTTCGGCGAGCCCAAAGACGGCGATGTCATCTCGCTAAAAGATTACCGCGACCGCCCGCTCGGCAGCGCCATCTTCAACTCGAAATCGCAAATCGTCGCGCGGCGATTTTCGCGGCAGCGCCAGGATCTCGACCTCGATTTTTTCAAACGCCGCCTCGCCCAAGCCATCGACTATCGGCAACGGCGCGGCGTGAACTTGGACTTCTGCCGGCTCGTGTGGAGCGAAAGCGACGGCCTCCCCGGCCTGATCGTCGATCGGTATCGCAATTGTCTCGTGCTGCAAACGCTCACGCTCGCGATGGATTTGCGGCTATCGATCATCGTCGAGGCGCTGCGCGATGCGACGCAACCGGCAGCGATCATCGAACGCAACGACGCGCCCGTGCGCCGGGCGGAAGGCATGGAACTGCGCACCGGTCTGCTGCACGGCGAAGCGCACGCGCCGATCGAGATGGAACTCCTAGGCGTGAAGTTTCTGATTGATCCGCTGCACGGCCAAAAAACCGGTTTCTACTTTGATCAAATCGACAACTATCGCGAAGTCGCCGCCTTCGCGCCGGGCAAACGCGTGCTCGACTGCTTCGCGCACGAAGGCGCGTTCGCTCTCACCTGCGCCCGCGCCGGCGCGACCGAAATCACCGCCGTCGAAATCAGCGCTGACTCCACGTCGCGCCTGAAAGCCAACGCCGAACGCAACGGCCTCACCGTCCGCGCCGTCGAAGAAAACGCGTTCGACTTTTTGAAAAACGAGCAACTCCGCGGCGCGCAATACGACCTGATCGTGCTCGACCCACCATCGTTCACCAAGTCCCGCGAACGGCTCGGCGACGCCATGCGCGGCTACAAGGAAATCCACATTCGCGCGCTCCAACTCCTCTCGCCCACGGGTCAGCTTGCGACCTTTTCCTGCTCGCACCACGTCAGCGCGCAAGTGTTCAAAGAGATGCTCAACGACGCGCTGGTCGATGCAAAAAAATCCGCGCGCCAGTTGAAAACGCTGCACCAATCCACCGACCACCCGATCCTTGTGACCCAACCCGAAACCGAATACTTAAAAGGTTTCCTACTTGAGTTAGCCCCCGGCCGATAGGATTAGAATACTTCGCCTCCTCTCCGGCCATGTTTCTCAACCAGAAAGTAGTCGTCGTGATGCCTGCTTATAACGCAGCCCGAACGCTCGAACAGACCCATGCTGAGGTGATCAAGCAGGATTTCGTAGATGAGGTCGTTCTCGTCGATGACGGAAGCAGCGATAACACGATTGCCATCGCGCAGACGTTGACGCGGGTGAAAGTTCATGTGCATACGCGTAATTTGGGCTACGGGGCCAATCAAAAGACTTGTTACAAGGCAGCGCTGAAGGATGGAGCGGATGTCGTGATTATGATTCATCCCGATTATCAATATACTCCAAAGCTCATCCCAGCGATGGCCTCGATGATTGGGAATGGACTCTACCATTGCGTGCTCGGCTCGCGGATTCTCGGAGGCCAGGCGTTGCGCGGAGGGATGCCGCTATGGAAATACATCGCCAACCGCTGCCTGACGCTCGCCGAAAATCTCCTGCTCGGCGCGAAATTGTCCGAGTATCATACCGGCTATCGCGCCTTCTCCCGCGAGCTCCTGCAAAAGCTTCCCCTTGACCAGAACTCCGACGACTTCGTCTTTGATAACCAGATGCTCGCGCAAATCCTTT
>JANXWU010000014.1 GCA_025350985.1 Spartobacteria bacterium
CCGTTCGTGCCTTTGATGCGCGCGCCGGTGGCCCTGACGTTTGTCCAGTCATTACCCAAGCCACCTGCCCATTTGGATAACTTGGCGTCGTCACTGACCACCTTGAAGATATGATCAAGGTCATCCATGACCGTCGAGAGATAGCAGGAGCTGAGTTGCGGATGAAGGGTGCCGGAGTTAAAGAGCGTCGGGGTGGAGGAGGTAAAACGGAAGCTGGAGAGGGCGTCGTAGAACTCGATGGCGCGTTCGTTTTTCCGCTCGCCTTCATTGGCCGCCAGTCCCATGGAGACACGCATCCAGAAATACTGTGGTGTTTCGATGCGCCGGTTTTGTTGATGGATCAGATAGCGGTCATAGATCGTCTGAAGGCCCATGTAGTTGAACTGGCGGTCGCGTTCCAGCCGCATGGCCGACCCGATTTTTTCCAAGTCGAACTCAAGCAAAGAAGGACTAAGACGTTTCAGCCGGATACCTTCTGCGATATAGTCGGCAAACTTTTCGCGATGCATCTGCGCGACGCTGCTGCCAGCGGGGACGTCGCCGAGCACTTCGTGGTAGATGACATTGAGCAAGAGACGCGCGGCGACGAAGCTGTAACCTGGTTCTTTTTCGATGCGGGCGCGGGCGGAGAAAATCATCGCCTTGCTGATTTCATCCGTCTTCACGCCGTCGTAGAGGCTGCCGGGGATTTCCTCGAAAAGTTCCTCCCAAGTGCAACGATCCTCCAGACCGTTGCACGCGCCGACGATCAGCCGGCGAATGCGCTGGGCGTCCATCGGCTCGCGTCTGCCATCGGGATGCGAGACGTACAGGAGCGCCTGCGGCTTGCCGTCGGTGTCGCGTTCGCCGCGAAGGGCGCGGGCTTTTCGGCGTCCATCGCGATATACGATGTACCGGCGCGCCACGGTGTGATGGCCACCCCGCATCAACTCCGCCTCGGCCATGTCCTGAATGCGCTCGACTTGAATCTCCTCGCCCCGCACAGCCCGCGCGAGCATGCGCTGGACAACTTCGTGCGTGAGCCGGGTAACTTCATGGTGGGTGGCTTCGGCAAGTGTGTCTTCCTTGCCCAAGCCGAGGTCGGCTTTGAAGGCGGCTTCAAAAGCGAGAAAAATCCGCTGGTCGTTAAAGACGGTGCGGCGTCCGTCGCGTTTGCGGACGGAAAACTCCTTGCCTTCCAATGGATCGACGCCGGTTAGAGACATCTGTCCCTCGGGCCGGTCCGTTTGGTTCGTTTCGGTGAACTGCGGGTTCGTCTCGGTGTCCTTCATGAGAAATGTCCTTCTGGGGTTAAACTGTGAATATCCGGTGAAAAATCCCCGCATAAGGTGGGAGTGACCTGTGAATCACAGGCTGAAAACCACACTATGTAGGGAGGATTTGAAATCTATCCCACTACGGGTTGTGGCAGCAAGAAAAAAATGCGGACTTTGCGAACTTTTCCCGCAGGGCACGATACATCGCCTGAAAACCGAGGAATGGATGGGTTCCCCGAGCGACGTCGGGGAGCAGTCACTTCGTTTTGCTGCTCAACAAAACGAACGTGCGCGGCGCACGCGGGGCGATAACCGCTGTTAAAAGCCTCTTGGACCCGCTCTCCTCAGCGATTGCGAATCGAATCCCCGGCGCGTTCCGGCGCGTAGTGAAATTGCGGATTCTCTTCGCCTTCGGAAATAATGCGCGAGGTCGATTTTGGCTTGTGCGAAGCGCATCCGACCACCGACAGGGCGAACAGTAAACCCACGGCCAAAACTGCGTGTTTTTTAATCTTCATTTTTTTATCCACTCCAAAATCTCGCGCGCCCAATATGTAATGATCAAATCCGCGCCGGCGCGTTTGAAGGCGGTCATCATTTCGAGCACGGTCGCGCGCTCGTCGAGCCAGCCGTTTTGCGCGGCGGCTTTGATCATGGCGTATTCGCCGCTCACGCTGTAAACGGCAGTGGGCATCGCAAATTTTTCTTTCACGCGCCAAAGAACATCGAGGTAGGAGATGCCGGGTTTGACGAGCACGATGTCCGCGCCTTCGTCGATGTCGAGCGCGACTTCGCGCAGTGCCTCGTCGGCGTTGGCGGGGTCCATCTGGTAGCTGCGGCGGTCGCCAAATTGCGGCGCGCTTTCGGCGGCATCGCGGAAGGGTCCGTAAAACGCCGAGGAAAATTTAGCGGCGTAGCTCATCAGGATGGTGTTTTGAAAACCGGCTCCGTCGAGAGCGTCGCGGATCGCGCGGACGCGGCCGTCCATCATATCGCTGGGCGCGACGACATCGGCGCCGGCGGCGGCGTGTGAGACGGCCGTTTTCGCGAGCAGTTCGAGGGAGGCATCGTTCACGACGTGAAAATTCCCCGCATCGCGCGCGACCATGCCGCAGTGCCCGTGGCTCATGTATTCGCAGAGGCAGACGTCGGTGATCACGAGCAAATCTGGCAGGCGTTTTTTCAGGGCGCGGACAGTGCGCTGGACGATGCCACGCTCGTCGTAAGCGGACGATGCCAGCTCGTCTTTTTCCCGTGGGATGCCGAAGAGCAACACGGCGCGCAGGCCTTGCTCCGCCGCGGCAGAGGCTTCGGCGACGAGTTCGTCAGTCGTAAACTGAAACACGCCCGGCATGCTGGGCACGGCGGTTTTTGACGCGACCTTTTCGCTGGCAAAAAGCGGCAGGATGAAATCGTCCGCGCGCACGGAGACTTCGCGGACGAGATCGCGGATCGCCGGGCAACTGCGCAGTCGCCGGGGCCGGCGGAGGAGGTGGCTCATCGGACGGGAAGGTAGCCGCCCGCGGACGGTCGGGCAAGCGAGGGCTTACAGGAGAAAATCATCCACCCCGGACTTGAGTGAGAGGCTTCTTGCAGCGTTGAGAACGTCATATCTCGCCGTTGAAAAAACTCATCTCATTCTTGACAATCTCCCTAGCCGTGGCATCGGCTCTGCTAAAATAACTGCCATGCCGAGGATCACACTCTTTTTCCTTCTGCTCCTAGCCTCCTGCGCCACGAATTTTGCCGGTGGCGCCGAATCGTCCCTCGTGGTGAGCGTGCCGGATCAGAAAATTTTCGTCATCGAGAACGGCGCGTCCGTGGCCAGTTATCCCGTTTCCACTTCGCGCTTCGGCATCGGCGATCATCGGGGCAGCTATGCTACGCCGCTCGGTGAACTGGAAATTGCCAAAAAAATCGGCGAAGGCGCGGCGCTCGGAGCCGTGTTCAAAGGCCGCCGGCTGACCGGCGAAATCCTTTCCGCCAACGCCCGCGGACGCGACCCGATCGTCACGCGCATTCTTTGGCTGCGCGGCTTGGAAAGCTCCAACCGCAACGCCTTCGAACGCGGCATTTACATCCACGGCACCCCGGTCGAAAAACTGCTCGGACGGCCCGCGAGCTACGGCTGCATCCGCATGCGTTCGCGCGATGTCGTGCGGCTTTTTGAAATGGTCGGCGTCGGTTCGCGCATCCTGATTCTGAATGAGTCCGGTCACCGCGCCATTCAAACCCTCGCCGCCATCCATCATCCGAAAATCGCCGGCTGATTTTTTGGACATCGCCGCCGAATGGGTTCGTGAGCTGACGGGTCGTGTCTGACTTTTTCAATGGAAACTGCATTCGATTTCAACGGCAAACGGGTTCTGATTTTCATCGTCGCCTACAACGCCGAGAAGACGTTGAGCAGCGTGCTCGACCGCATTCCCCAGTCGCTCCACGGGAAAAATCTCGAAGTCCTCGTCATCGACGATTCGTCGAAAGACAAAACGTTTCACACTGGCCTGCCCTACGAAAATGCGGCCGGCGAGTTTCGCGTCACCATGCTGCGCACGCCGGAAAATCAGGGCTACGGCGGCAACCAAAAACTTGGCTACCGCTACGCGATTGAAAACGGATTCGACATCGTCGCCCTCGTCCACGGCGACGGGCAGTACGCGCCCGAGAAACTGCCCGCGCTCCTTGCGCCGTTGATCAAAGGCAATGCCGAGGCCGTCTTCGGCTCGCGCATGAGTGAAAAAGGCGCGGCGCGGCGCGGCGGCATGCCGCTCTACAAATGGGTCGGCAACCAAATCCTCACGCGCTTCCAAAACGCCGTTCTGCACACGCGCCTCTCCGAATTCCATTCCGGCTACCGGCTCTACTCGACCGCCGCGCTGCGCCAGATTCCCTTCGAGCGCAACAGTAACGACTTCCATTTCGACACGGAGATCATCATCCAGTTCGTGTTAAAAAATCTGCGCATCCTGGAGCTGCCCATCCCGACTTACTACGGCGATGAAATCTGCCATGTGAACGGGATGAAATACGCGTGGGACGTTTTTCGGACGATGATCCGCTGCCGGTTTCACGTCATGAACTTGCTCTACGACCGCAAGTTTGACGTGACAGTGGTGGAGCACACCTACGACACGAAGTTCGACTTTCCATCCTCGCACACCTTCGCCCTGGAAGCCGTGCGGCCGGAGGCAAACGTCCTCGACATCGGCTGCGGCCAGGGTTGGGTCGCAGTGGAAATGGCGAAGCGCGCGAAGCGCGTGACGGGCATCGACCAGTATGTGCCCGGCGGTAGCGAGGCGGCAAATCTCCAATTTCACCAGTGGGATCTCGACGCGGAAAAACTGCCGGTGGACGTTTCTGCCTTCGATCAAATTTTCATGCTCGATGTGATCGAGCACCTGCACGATCCCGAGGCGTTCATGGAAAATCTGCGCCACGCCACCGCGCGCAAACGTCCCGAAATCGTGCTCACCACGGCGAACATTTCCTTCTTTGTCACGCGCCTGATGCTGCTCTTCGGCAACTTCAACTACGGGCGCAAGGGCATCCTTGATCGCACGCACACGCGCCTGTTCACGTTCAATTCCCTGTGCGAACTCTTTGACCAAACCGGCTATAAAGTTTTGGAAGTCAAAGGCATCCCCGGCCCGTTTCCCAAAGCGATCGGCGACAACTTTCTCAGTCGTGCGCTCCTCTCGCTGAACCTACTCCTAATGCATGTGAGCAAGGGCATGTTTGCCTATCAGCTTTTCGTGCGAGCGCAGGCGATGCCGACGGTGGAGCACCTGCTCTCCGAGACATTGGACACGAGCGCGGAGTTAAAAAAGCAGGCAGCGCTTGCGGGCGCGGCGTCCTGAGAAAATCCAAGCACCGGAAGATAACCTGCACCTAAAAGCAGAGTCCTTAGTTCCTAACTCGGAATTCCTATTTCAAAATCCGCATCGCGCGCAGCAGGCCTTCACTCACCAATTCGTACATTGGGAACTGCACGCAGAGAAGAAAGTATTGGCGTAACTCGACGGCGCACACCACCGCAATCAGCAAGCCGAGCGCGAGCTTTTCCCGACGCCCGAACCGCGCGCTGAGCACCGCCATTTGCGAGAAGGCCAGGAAGCGCAGCGGCATGTCCCACATGTTCGCATAGCGCAGGTTCATGCTGTATTTGACGTTGGCCATGAAGAGGTAGCTCAACGCGATAAAGCTAAAGAGAAAGACCTGCGCCTTCTTCTCGCGCGAGAGTCCGAACGCCGCGCCAATGGCTGGAAGTAGAACCAGCGGGCTGACGAGCAGCAGGTCGATGAGGTAGCGATGCCAGGGGCCGTCGCAGAAGCGGA
>JANXWU010000027.1 GCA_025350985.1 Spartobacteria bacterium
AAACACGTCCTCGGCTACACCTGCGCGAACGACGTGCGCGCACGCGACTGGCAGAAAGAAAAAGGCGGGAGCCAGTGGTGCCGCGGAAAAGGCTTCGACACGTTTTGCCCGCTCGGCCCGTGCCTCGTCACACCCGACGAAATTCCGAATCCAAACCATCTTCAAATCAAGACGCTCGTGAACGGCGAAGTGCTCCAGGACTGGAATACGAACGACATGATTTTCGACGTGCCGGCACTGATCGAATTTTTGAGCGGCAGCACGACGCTTTATCCGGGGACGCTGATTCTCACCGGCACGCCGCACGGCGTGGGCATGGCGCGCAACCCGCCCCGCTGGCTGAAGGCGGGGGATTCCGTCACCATCGAGATCGAAAAGATCGGACGGCTGACAAATCCGGTCGAAGAGGAACGCGACGGCGGATAGGTGGTCCCCAAAAAAACCGGCGCTATTTCACCCGCACATTCCTGCGCAGGAAGGTCGGCACGTCGAGATCCTGACCATCGACAATCGTCGGCTCGCTTTTCTCGAAACGCCCGCGCGTGACTGGCTCGAACTGCAACGTCTCCTGCTTTTCTTGTGAACTTTTCGGAGCGGCGGAAAACGCCGCCACCGGCGAGGGTTGTGTGATGATGCGCGGAGGGCGGGTCACGGGCGGACGCGGACGCGCTGCTGGTTTCTCAACCTGCGCCGGAGCTTTGGCGGCGGGTTTCGGTTC
This sequence comes from Spartobacteria bacterium, assembly GCA_025350985.1. Lineage (GTDB taxonomy): Bacteria > Verrucomicrobiota > Verrucomicrobiia > Chthoniobacterales > Chthoniobacteraceae > JANXWU01. The sequence goes on from JANXWU010000027.1 coordinate 719, forward strand.
GTCCAATCCGAATAGAGAGTCATCCCCAGCCTCGTCTTCGCTCGCCGGAGAGTCCGGCGCGGAAGGCTCTGCAAAATGTGCTTCTTCCATCGGCTCGGCTACAGCTTCGACAAAACTTTCGGCCGGAGACGCCACCGCCGGCTGCTCCATTTCTTCAACGTCTTCGTCAGTTTCGACCGGTTCCGGTTCGACCACGACCGGTTGCCTTTTCGCCACCGGCTTCGGCTGCACACGCGAGATTCGTGGCGGAAGGGCGACCGGCGGGATCACTGCCGGTTGCGGCTTTGCCACTTGCTCAACCTCGACGGCAACACTGCTGATGATCGTCACGCTCATCCGATTTCCCATCGCGCGATCGACGCTCGATCCGAACCGAATCTGCGCGTCGTCGCTGATGTGCTTGCCGAGTTCCTCCATCAAAATCTGCACTTCGTTCAGCGTCATCTCCGGTCCGCCGCAAATGTTCACGAGCACGCTTTGCGCGTCGCCCAGCATCCGCCCTCGATCCATCAGCGAGCTTTTCAAGGCGCGGGTCAGCGCCTCGTTCGCGCGGTTATCGCCCTCGGCTTCGCCGAATCCGAACACGCATTGCGCGCCGTGATTTTGCAGCGCGACGCGCAAATCGTCGAAGCCGATGTGGATGAGGCCGGGGCGTTTGAACAGGCTGGCGATGGCGCGCACGCTCTGGCTGATGGTGAGGTCGGCGCTCGCGAAAGCCTGATGAATGCCCGCTTTCGGGGAGATGGCGTCGCCCATTTTGTCGTTCTCAAAACAGATCACGGCATCGGCTTCGCGCGCCAGAGCCTCCAAAGCTTCGTCGGCTTGCCGGCGGCGGCGTTTGCCTTCAAACCCAAATGGCATCGTCGCAAACACCACGACGAGCGCGCCCTGTTCCTTCGCGAGCCCCGCGATCAGCGGAGCCGCCCCCGAGCCGGTGCCGCCGCCGAGACCGACGCACACAAAAACCATCGAGGCGTGTTCGAGCGAAGTGCGAATCGCCTCCAGCGATTCCTCCGCCGCCGCAACCCCGAGTTCCGGATCGCCACCCGCCCCGAGGCCGCGCGTCACCTCGCGCCCGAGCTGCACTTTTTCCGCCGCGACGGAACCCGTGAGCGCCTGCACGTCGGTGTTCATCGCGACGAGGTCGGCGTTTTCCACGCCGTCGAGCACGATGCGGTCGAGTGCGTTGGAGCCGGCACCGCCGATGCCGACGATTTTAATCGTGATGTTTTCCGCCGGGTTGTGGCCGAGGTGCAGGCTGCGGTTGATGTCGATCATGGTGGGTTCTTTCGATGGTGCGTTTCAGGAAATGAAAAACAAAAGCAAGCCAAGGAAGCGCGGCAGCTTTTGTTTCAGCCGACTTATCCAGCCACGCGGTTTGTCCATGTGGATCGCCTGCGCGTATTTGATGAGTCCAATCGCCGCCGCGAGTTGCGGATTCTCGATCGCGGATTTCACGCCCGCCATCGATTGCGCCCTGGCGATATGCACAGGCAGTTCGAATACTTCGCCCGCGAGGTGATCGATGCCTTTGAGCAGGCTGCAGCCGCCGGTGATGAAAATTCCCGCGCCGAGATAGTCGAGGTAGTTGTCCTGCTGCTGAAGTTTTCGTTTGAGCAAATCGAAGGTCTCGCGCACGCGCATGTGGATGATCGTGTTCAGCGTTTCACGTTCCACTTCCTTGCCGACAAACCCAGACTCATCTTGCAACACGACCGTTTCGCCCGGCAGGCAGTTGCCGAGGATCACGCTGCCTTCCTCGACTTTGAGTTTCTCCGCCCGCGCGATCGGCAGGCGCAAGCCCATCGAAATGTCGTTGGTGATGTGATCGCCGCCGAGCGCGAGCGTCCCGCTCTGTTTCACCGCGCCATCGACGTAAACGATGTAGTCGGTCGTGCCGCCGCCGATGTCGATGAGCAACGCGCCGAGATTTTTCTGGTGGTGATCGAGCACGACCTGCGCCGAGGCGAGCGGGCTGAAGACTGCATCCTCCACTTCGACGTCGAGTTCCTTCACGCAGCGGATGGCGTTTTGGATGCGCGTGCGGATGCCGTGGACGATGTGAAAATCGGCGTCCAGTTTGCGTCCGAGCATCCCGACCGGATTGAGGACGCCCTCCTGCCCATCGACGTAGTAGTGCTGGAGGATCGAGTGAATGAAGGCGTTTTGCGAGGGAATGCTGACCTCGGCGGCGGCGGCGCGGACGTTGTCGAGGTCGGAGTCTTCGATCTCCTCCTGATCTTCAGGAATCATCACCGAGCCGCGGTTGTTGAAGCTGGAAATGTGCGAACCAGTGATGGCCAGGAAGACGCTCCCGACCGTGACGTCGCTCTTGTCCTCGGCCTCTGCGATGGCGTCCTTCACGCATTGCGTCGCGGTTTCAAAATCGACGATCTCACCCTTGCGCACGCCGCGCGATGGGACTTGCCCGACGCCGAGAATGCGCAGCGATCCGTCCGTGCGCGACTCGCCCACGACCGCGCAGATTTTCGAGGTGCCGATTTCCAAACCGACAAAGATATTTGCCCTGGCCATGATGTTTTTAGCGATTCAAATTACGGGAAGTTCCGACGGGAATTGCCTTGCGAACGGACGGCGATTTCGAGCTTTTCGATGGAGTCGGTGACGCCTTTCCGGCGACCGATGCCTTCCATTTTTCTTTTAAAAAATCGGTTTTCTTCGCGGTCGGACCGCTCTTGTCTGGAGCCGCTTCGGGCGTCGTTGCTTCCGCTGGGACGGCCTCTTCCAGCGGCGCATAAACCACGGGCACGTTCCGTTGCACCATCAGGTTGATGGCCCGCAGTTCCCGCCGGTTTTGTTCGATGCGATCGAGAAAAATGGCGAGGCGCTCCAACTGCGATTCCACGCGGTCGAGCCCGAACGTGATCTGCGCCCGCGACTGATTTGTCACCACCATGCAATAGCCTTTCGTCAGGTCGATCGAGCGCACTTGGAACCGCGACTGCAACGGGCTTTCAGCCGCCAGCCGGATGAGGTCGAGCGCGGATTTCAACTCGGGGGCGTGAACCGTTTGCCCCGCGTCAAAATTCTCCGTCGGCATCCCGGTGATGACAGGCAGATGATGATATTCCGGCAGTGGACTTTTGATTTTCATGAGCACGCCGCGGCGATCGACCAGAAACGCGTCGGGCGCGGTGGATGGATCGTCGGCGGCTTTCACCGTGAGCCAGGCCACCGGCTTCCGTTCGCCCACGGTGATCTCGATTTTGTTCGGCAAAGTGCGCTGCAATTCGACGTGCTCGACCTGCGGCAGCGCGGCGATTTTCTCCTGCGCCGTCGCGAGGTTCACCGAGAAAATATTGACGCCCTCGCGAATGCCGCTCACCTCGAGAAGTTGCTGGCGCGTGAGCGTGCCGTCTTTGGTCACGGCGATCTCAGTCAGATTGTAGTCCGTGTTTTGCAGAAACAAACGGCGGGCACCTTCGCGGATGCCGTAGCCAATTCCGCCGAGCACCGATACCACCAGCAGCACGATGCAGGTCCAAGACGTGATGCGACGCGTGCGTTGCGCCATCGCCGTGCGCGCGCGCACTTTCACATCCAGCAAATGCTGTTGCTTGCGCTGGCGATTGCTCGACTGGCGGGTGTTTCCCTTTCGCGGCGACGCTCTCATTTTTTCTGCAACGACAACTCGATGATCCGCGCGCACAACTCGGCATACTTGATCCCCGCGTGCGCGGCGGCTTCGGGCAAAAGGCTCGCTTCAGTCATGCCGGGAATCGTGTTGATTTCTAACACGAACGGCTGGCCGTTGTCCGACAAAATCAGATCGACGCGCGAATAAACTTCGAGCCCCAGCGCGCGGTGCGCGGCGAGCGCGATTTGTTGCACGAGCTTCGTCTGCGCCGGGTCGAGCGGGGCGGGACAAAGGTGGTTCGCGCCCGCGCTCGCCGCCTTCGGATTGAGGAACGGATATTTGTTTTGGAAATCGTAAAAGCCCTGGTGCGGCGCGATCTCGATGACGGGCAGCGCGAGGTCGCCGAGAATGCCGACCGTGAGTTCGCGGCCCGCGATGAATTCCTCGACGAGAATGGTGCGGTCGAACTTGGCCGCGAGGGCCAGCGCAGGCGCAATTTCCGCCGTGGTTTTTACGATCGACACACCGACGCTCGAACCCTCGCGCGGCGGTTTGACGACGAACGGCAAAGCGAGCGCCGGCTGC
>JANXWU010000060.1 GCA_025350985.1 Spartobacteria bacterium
GAAAACCGGAGTCGCGACCTTGAAGCCAAGCGCTTTCGCGGCGACGCCCAGATGCGTTTCCAGAACCTGCCCCACGTTCATGCGCGAAGGCACGCCGAGCGGGTTTAGCACGATATCGACCGACGTTCCGTCCGCGAGATAGGGCATGTCTTCCACCGGCACGATTTTCGCGACCACGCCCTTGTTGCCGTGGCGTCCGGCCATTTTGTCGCCGACGGAAAGCTTGCGCTTGCTGGCGACGAAAACTTTGACCTGCTTGATGATGCCAGGATCGACATCCTCACCGGTCTCGATCTTGTCGAGCTGGCGTTCATGTTCGAGATCGAGTTCGGCAAACTTGTGCTCGAACTGCCCGATGATTTCGCGGATTTTATTGCGGATCGGCGACGGCTCGATGTCGATGTGATCGTAAACGCCGGCGAGTTTGCGCAGCAGCGTTTTGGTGATCTTGCGATTGGCCGGAATGATGATTTCGCCGGTCTGCGCGTTCACCACGTCGAGCGGGATTTTTTCGCCGAGCAGAACGTTGCTCAAGGCCTCTGTGAGCTGTTCGTGCAGTTCGTCTTTTTTGCCCGTGTATTCTTCGGTGAACTGCTTGCGCACACGCTTGCTCTCCGCGTCCGTCAGCTTCTGGCGCGTCACTTCTTTGCGCGCGGAAACGCGCACGTCCATGACGATGCCATACGTGCCCGAGGGAACTGTCAGCGACGTGTCTTTCACGTCCGCCGCTTTTTCGCCGAAAATCGCCCGGAGCAGTCGCTCTTCGGGCGCGAGTTCGGTTTCGGACTTGGGCGTGATCTTGCCCACGAGAATGTCGCCGGGTTTCACTTCCGCGCCGATGCGAATGACGCCGTCCGGCCCCAAATTCCGCAACGCTTCCTCACTGACATTCGGAATGTCGCGCGTGATTTCCTCCGGCCCGAGCTTCGTGTCCCGCGCCCCGATTTCGAACTCGTCGATGTGGATCGACGTGTAAACGTCGTCTTTCACGATGCGCTCGCTCAAAAGAATCGCGTCCTCGAAGTTGTAGCCATTCCACGGCATGAACGCGACGAGCACGTTGCGCCCGAGCGCGAGTTCGCCCTTGTCGGTGTTCGGACCGTCCGCGATCACGTCGCCCTTTTTGACCTTCTGACCTTTTTTAATGATCGGCTTTTGGTTGATGCAGGTGCCCGCATTCGAGCGCATGAACTTCCGCAATTCGTAAACGTGAACGCCCTCGCTGGGATCGTGTTTCAGCTTCTTTTTGCCTTCGGGCAAATGGCCATCCTTCGTGATGACGATTTGATCGGCGGTCACGCTCGCTGCTTTCCCATCGGACTCGGAGACGATGACCGCCCGTGAGTCTCGCGCGACTTTGCCTTCCATCCCGGTGCCGACGAGCGGCGACTCGGTGACGATCAGCGGCACGCCTTGGCGCTGCATGTTCGAGCCCATCAAGGCGCGGTTCGCATCGTCGTGTTCGAGAAAAGGAATCAGGCCGGCGGCGACGGACACAAGCTGCTTCGGCGAAATGTCCATGTAATGAACTTTTTCCGGCTCCACTTCGAGGAAGTCGCCACGATAACGGATTGAGATTTTGTCCACGGTGAAGTGGCCCTTTTCGTCAATCGGCGTGTTCGCCTGCGCGACGAGGAAATTTTCCTCGCGGTCGGCGGTGAGATAATCGATCTGGTCGGTGACGCGGCTGTTTACGACCTTGCGATACGGCGTCTCGATGAAGCCGAATTCGTTGACGCGCGAGTAGGTGCTCATCGAGTTGATGAGGCCGATGTTCGGGCCTTCCGGCGTCTCGATCGGGCAGATGCGGCCATAGTGCGACGGGTGAACGTCGCGCACTTCAAACCCGGCGCGATCGCGCGAAAGTCCGCCTGGCCCGAGGGCCGAGAGTCGGCGCTTGTGTGTCAGCTCCGCGAGCGGATTCGTCTGATCCATGAACTGCGAGAGCTGGCTGCGGCCGAAGAAATCGCGGATGACGGCACTGAGCGCCTTCGGGTTGATGAGCTTCTGCGGCGTCATGCCTTCGATGTTCACGTCGAACAAAGTCATGCGCTCCTTGACCAAACGCTCGGTGCGTGCCAGGCCGACGCGACACTGGTTGGCGAGCAATTCGCCGACCGTGCGGACGCGGCGCGAGCCGAGATGGTCGATGTCGTCGAGTGAGCCTTCGCCTTTGGTCAGATTGATCAAATACTTCGTCGCCGCGAGAAAATCCTCGTTGGTAATGACGCGCTGATCGAGCCCGACTTCGATGCCGAGTTTCTGGTTGATCTTGTAGCGACCGACGCGACCGAGATCGTATTTTTTCGGATCGAAAAAGAGGCGCTTGAGCAGACCGCGCGCGTTCGCGACGGTTGGTGGATCGCCGGGACGGAGGCGCTTGTAGATGTCTTTCAACGCCTCTTCCTCGTCGTGTGCCGGATCTTTTTTCAGCGACTTGATGACGATGTCGCCATCCTTCACGTCCACGACTTTGACCTTGTCCACGCCGAGCGCGAGCACCTGCCGGATCGTCGCCTTGGTCAGCGGCTCGAAGGCGCGCGCGATCGTGATTTCGCCGTCGCGAATGTCGCCGATGAGCACTTTGGTTGCGACCTGCTCTTCTTCGAGTTTCTCGGTGAGTTTGAGGTCTTCGATCGGGTAAAAAAGTTTGACGATCTGCTCGTCGGTGCCGTAACCGAGAGCGCGCAGAAAGGTCGTCGCGAGGAATTTCCGGCGGCGCTTGCGGCGGTCGAGATAGACGTAAAGCAGATCGTTCGTGTCGAACTGCACCTCGACCCACGAGCCCCGGTCGGGAATGATGCGGAAGCTGTAGAGCACCTTGCCGTTGAGATGGATGCTCGACTCAAAACAGATGCCCGGCGAGCGGTGCAACTGTGAGACGACGACGCGCTCGGCGCCATTGATGACAAACGTGCCCTGCGGCGTCATGAGCGGGATCTCGCCCATGTAAACTTTTTCCTCCTTCGTCCCCTTCTCGTCCGAAAGCCGGAAGGTCACATGCAGTGGCGCGCTGAAACTCTGGCTCTCGCGTTGCGCTTCGAGAGCGCTCAGTTTCGGATCGCCGATTTCGTAGCTGACGAAATCCAGCTTGACCTTTTCGTCGTAGCTGCTGATCGGGAAAACTTCGCGGAAGACCGACTGCAAGCCCACGTCCTTGCGCTTGCCCGGTGCCACATCTTTTTGCAGGAACTCGACGTAGGAGTTCAACTGGACTTCGATCAGATTTGGCGGCTCGATCGCTTCCTTGATTTTACCGAAATAAATGCGCTCTGACATAGGGTGATGCAGTTGAGGTTGCCGCGGTCAAAACGACTCGCGCTTCGACCGATTTTGTTACGCCGTTAAAACTCCGCGCTTTCTGTCCCGTACAAGACAAAAGAACGAAAATCGGAGCCCGACCCGCGGGCCACGATTTTCGCTCTGCTGAACTCTGGATTTTTTGCCGACTGAAGGATGGAAGTAAGCGCTTCGGAAATTTTGAAGGACGGATTCTCTAATCGAGGTTAAAGGCGCGCGCAAGCAGAAAGTTTGCCCCGCGTCAAGTTTTCAAAACAACCGCGCAGCCATCCCGAACCCGCGCCCGGGATGGCCACGCAAAATTGTTTTACTTGATCTCAGCCTTGGCGCCCGCTGCTTCGATCTTTTTCTTGATCTCTTCAGCTTCTTCCTTGGTGACACCTTCCTTAACGGTCTTCGGCGCGCTCTCGACCAGCGCCTTCGCATCGGCCAGGCCGAGGCCCGGAACCGCCGCGCGCACTTCTTTAATCACGCCGATTTTATTGGCGCCGATTTCCTTGAGGATGACGTCGAAGGTGGTCTTCTCCTCAGCCGCCGGAGCAGCCGCGCCGCCCGCGCCAGGAGCTGCCGCCGCTGCGACTGGAGCCGCCGCGCTGACGCCCCATTTGGTTTCGAGTTGCTTGACGAGATCAGCCACTTCCAAAACGGTGAGGCCGCTCAATTGATCAACGATTGTATTCAGGTCTGCCATGGTATTTTGCGGTATCGTCGCGCCCGAGGCTTCGGACATTTCAAGCGGCCTGACCGACCACTCGACGAGGAACCAGTTGGTTGTTGGTGTTGTGTTTAACCGCGACGCGGATTGCTCCGGCAGCGCGAGAGTCTTGGAAAATTACGCGGCGGGTTCCGCTTTTGCCTTGAGCACGCGGGCGAGCGACGAGGCGGGTTCGTTGAGCAGGCGCACGAGCGTCGCCGCCGGGGAGTTGAGCGTGCCCAGCAATTTCGCCAGCAGCACTTCGCGCGAAGGCAGCTCGGCGATGGCCTGCACTTGATCAACGGAGAGAACCGCGCGGTCGAGCACGCCGAGTTTGATCTCCGGCTTCTTAAATTCGGCCACGAAACTTTTCAGAACCTTGGCCGCCGCGGCCACGTCTTTGTCGCCGTAAATGACGGCCGTTTGTCCCTTGAGGTCGCCCAACTCCGGCAGCCCCGCTTTGGCGGCGGCTTTGCGAAGGAAGGTGTTTTTGACGACGTGACATTCGGCCTTGGCTTCGGACAAACGTTTCCGCAGCTCAGTGAACTGTCCCACGTTCAGCCCGGTGTAATCGGTCACGAGCAGATACGGCGACGCATTCAGCTTCGTCTCGAGTTCATCGACGATGATGGATTTTTCGGGGCGCATTTTGGGAAAATTATGAGTTAGGAATTATGAATGATGAATGACCCGATTACGCTTTCAGGAAACTCGAAACATCGACGCGCACACCGGGAGACATCGTCGCGGCCAGCGTCACATTGTGCACGAATTTTCCCTTCGCCGACGTGGGCTTCGCTTTAATCACCGCATCGATCACGGTCGTCGCGTTTTCGGCCAGCGCCTTGGTTTCAAAAGAAAATTTGCCCACCGGCACCGCGACATTGCCGTTCTTGTCGAGCTTGAATTCCACGCGACCCGCTTTCACCTCGCGCACCGCTTTCGCCGTGTCGTCGGTGACCGTGCCGGTCTTCGGATTCGGCATGAGGCCGCGCGGTCCGAGCACTTTGCCGAGCTTGCGGACTTCCGCCATCGCCGCCGGAGTCGCCACCGCCACGTCGAAATCCTGGAAACCTTCCTGGCACTTTTTGATCATGTCCTCGAAGCCCACGAACTCCGCGCCCGCATCCCTCGCCGCCTGCGCCGCCGGGCCGGTCGCGAAGACGAGCACGCGCACATTTTTACCCGAGCCATGCGGCAGCGGGCAGGTGCCGCGCACCATCTGGTCGGATTGTTTCGGGTCAACGCCGAGCCGAAACGCGAGCGTCACCGTCTGGTCGAATTTCGTCGCCGGAAAAGTCTTGAGCAGGCCGACCGCGTCCTCGATGAGGTGCTGCTTTTCGGGATCCGCCGCCTTGAGTTTGTCGAGCGCGGCGCGGTAACGTTTGCTTGGCTTGGGCATGTTGGGTTGCAGTTCCAGCGAGCGGGATGCTCTCCTGCGGTTTGGGTTTCTCCGCTCTCGATCCAGCCATTTCGCCGGGAAAAGCGAGAGGTCAGGAGGAAAGCGGACGCGCAGGCTAACGGACAAAACCCGCTTGTCAAAATAATTTTCCATTTGGTAATGGCTCACTTTGAAAATGTCATTCTGAGCGCAGTGGAGTTCGCCCACGCGAACGGAACGCAGTCGAAGAATCTCATGCACTCCCCGTGCAGCGACACGCCACAAAAAC
>JANXWU010000028.1 GCA_025350985.1 Spartobacteria bacterium
CAGCGCGCCGCCGAGGCGCTTTATTCGCCCGAGGGAAAAGCGCAGGTGGCCGCGCTGATCGAGCACTACATGGGCAACGCGAAAATTTTGCGCGAAGGCGCGCGGAAAGCCGGGCTGAAAGTATTCGGCGGCGTGAACGCACCGTACATTTGGGTCCGCACGCCCAAGGGTGTCACGAGTTGGCAGGCGTTCGACAAAATCCTCGGCGACGCCAACGTCGTCATCACTCCCGGGAGCGGCTTTGGCGCCAAGGGCGAAGGTTACTTTCGCATCAGCAGCTTTAACAGCAGGGCGAATGCGGAAGAAGTCGCGCGGCGGCTGCAAGCGCTCGCGTGGTAGCGGCGCGTTGGGCTAGTTGATTCCGTAAAGCACCCACGTTCCGAACGTCCGGACGTTGCCGGCATTGCCATCGCCGTCATCCAGTGCGGAGTCGATCTGCTGAAGTGCCTCGGCGGTGAAGTTCGGATTGTAAACGCCGATGAAACACAGCGAACCCCAAAGCCCGGATGGGTTGAAGTTCCAGTAGTACCAGATGCCACCGCCCGGAGTTGAGCTCGTCCAGGTGCTTTTCTTCGGCATGTAGGAAGCCATGCCGGTGGGAATTTGGCTGAATGTCGCCGCCGTCGGCGGGAAGGTCGCTTTTTCCTGCGCATACATCTGAAACGCCTCCGCCGTCGCGCGCAATTCATTCACGAGGTGGGTCGTGCGCGAACGGTCGCGTGCCCGTAACGCCGCGGGCACGCCGATGGACGCGACCACCGCGATGATCGCGATGCCGATCATCAATTCGACCAGGGTGAAACCTTTCGGCTGCGGGCGCGAAAACGTCATTTTACAAAGGGCGATTGAGATTAGCTTCCAGATACCGCAAGGCGCGGTCGCTGGATTCGCGCAGGGTCGCTTCCTGGGCGAACTCCTGTTGCAGTGCGCGCAGAATCGGTTCGGCCTCGGCCTTGTGCGTGAGCGCGAGCGCGCCGAGCGCTGCCTGCCGGTAAATAGCCGCCGTGCGGGTTTCGCGCACCCACTTCGGCATCATTTGCAAGGCGACTTCCGGGTGGAAACGCGCGATGCCGTAGAGCGCGTAGTGCCGGGTCGTCGGCTCGCCGTCGAGCAGTTCGTGTTTCCAATATCCCCACTCCTCCTCCGCGCCGATGCCGTAGTAGAGCATCGCCGCCGCGTGGGCGCGCGGGTCCATCATCGCCTCGATTTTCAACTGCGGATCGTCGGCCAGCGCGCAGGGCGTGCCGCCAATTTCGCGCAAGAGTTGCAGCACCGTGACGAGGTCGGCCGTGGCCATTTTGAAATCGCCCGCCTCCAGTTGCCGCTGCCGTTCGAGCTGGGGAAACTTCGCAAAAATTTCCACTGGGGAGTTTTCCACCAAGGCGAGCACGGCGGCTTGCGCGACCGCGGGCGACACGTCCGGGTGCGATTCGAGATGACGCAGCAAGGGATCGAGTTTTGGAAACGTTTGCGTCGATTTGGTGAAGGCCGCTTCACCCGCGGCACTTTCCAAGCTCGTCGCGGCTGAAACCAAAGTCTGCTCCGCCGTTTTCCCCGGTGGCACCTCCAAGTTGCACCCGCGCAAAATCACCACGCAGTTTTTTCCATTTTCGTAAACCTCACCCGCCTTCAGTTCGATCCGCAGCAGCCGCTTGCCGGAGTTCGTGGCGACGCAGCGCAGCTTGTCCCGTCCGTTACCCGTGAAGGTGGACCCGGTGACCGGATCGGAACTGCCAGGCTGATTTTTTCCCGCCTTCTCCGGCGCCGCCTCCGCCATGGCGGCGAGCATGTCTTTCGGCATCACCGAAGCCACGGAGGACGGCAGCGCCGGCTGTTTCGGCGAGGATTTCCAAAAGTAAACACCCGTCCCCAAAGCCACGGCGCACAGCAAGGCAACGGCAGTGAGTTGAGTCCGCGAAAGAAGCATGGCCTTCGCAAAGCAGGCTTCGGGCCATCTCCCCCGGCGGTGAGAGCACGCCGCGCGCTTCCGCGGCCCGCCGTGCCCGACGCAATGGCATGGAGCGCACGCGGACCTCGCGTGCGTCGCCTCCGCCCCGTGGACGACTTATTCCAAACGCTTGAACTTATACCTGTCCCGATTTGGGAATCCACGAGGATTGATGAGTCTATTAGCATGGCGTCGCGAGCCGAAGTGTTCGACGTCCCAAGTATGCTATTGGTCGTCTTCTCCCCTGCGCCTGCTCCCGCCAATCTACTTTTCCACAGCCTGTTAGCTACTTGCCACGTTACGCTGAAAATTTACCCAACTAAATACAACAACACTTCACTCATGAAATCATTAGTCACTGCAATGCTGCTTCTCATTACTGCGTCCGGTTACGCAGAAACATTTCAGCTTCCCTTTGCCGGGACGTGGTTTGTCGTCCAAGGCGGCGATACTCTTAACGTCAATCACCACATGCAAATGCGCTCGCAATGGTATGGCATCGACTTCGCCAAAGTCGGTGGCCTCGCGGGGCGTTCTCTCGCGAACGGAAAGGGCACCGAAATGAAGGACTACTTTTCGTGGAACGAGCCCGTCGTGGCCCCCACCGCCGGCACGATTGTCGAGGTCGAGAACGCAAAGCCTGACAACGCCATTGGTGTGCACGACACGGAACATGTGCTCGGCAATCATGTGATCCTTAAAACCACCGATGGCGCGTTCGTCTTCCTGGCCCACTTCCAAAAAGGATCGGTTTCAGTCGCTGTAGGCGCCCAGGTGAAGGCTGGCGATCCCCTGGGCAAGTGCGGCAATTCCGGCAACAGCGACTATCCGCACATCCACATGCACGTTCAGAACACCGCTGACCTAGCCAGCGGTCAGGGCCAGAACGTTATTTTCTCACGCATCAACGTGGAACTGAGCGGGAAGAAGTTTGAGCGCGTTGATTGGCCGCTCATTCGTGGACTCTTCATTTCCAATCCAACTGGCACCTAACCCATGCCGCCCTCGCGCCCGCCGCACCTCTTGGCTGAGATTGTTCTTCCACACGCTCGGAGCATTTCGCATCGACAACCTTGATGCTCGCGTGGACGGCTATCATCGCTGGCATCGAGGCACGACGTTGTTTTAACGTCGCACCATGCCCCGCAAACTCAGCTCCCTCGCTCCCGACTGGTGGGATTACACCACGCTCGACAACGACATCCTCGCCGCCGCCGCGAAGTTGACGCCAGAGAAGCTCCTCAAGCTCTCGCGACCCGGCTTCAAGGTCGTCTTTTACGACACGCTCGAAGAGTTCTACCTCGCCGAGGCACTCGAATACATCCACGCGTGGAGACAGGCCACGCCGGATAATCCCGCCGGCATCTGCGGCCCCATCGGTCCGACCGAGCAGCTCCCGCTCGTCGCGCGCATCGTCAACGAAATCGGGCTGCGGCTCGGCGACGCGCATTTCTGGGGCATGGACGAGTG
>JANXWU010000061.1 GCA_025350985.1 Spartobacteria bacterium
GAGCGCGCCGATGCCGGAACGCGCGAGCGCTTCGACAATCCATGAGCCCACGCCACCGACGCCGATGATCGCCACGTGCGCCCGCGCGAGTCGCTCCAATGCCTCCCGACCGAAAAGACGAGCGACCCCGCCAAAGCGCTCCCTGTCCACCCCCGTCGAACTCACAGCATTCCGAGCTTCATCTTTCCGGCTTCGCTGATCATGCCGGGATTCCACGGCGGATCCCAGACGAGTTCCACCTCGCCATCGCTCACGCCGGGCACGGTCAATATTTTGCTCTTCGCCTCGGCGGCGATGGCTGGTCCCATGCCGCAACCGGGTGCCGTCAGCGTCATTTTCACGGCGACCTTTGCGCCTGCATCCGACGGTTCGAGCCGGCAGTCGTAGATGAGACCGAGATCGACGATGTTCACCGGAATCTCCGGGTCGTAGCACGTTTTCAACTGGTCCCACACGGCCTTTTCCGTCTCCGCCGGATCGGCAGGCGCGGCCTCGGAAGTGGCTGCTGGAGCGGCTTCCGCGCCGGCCTCAATGCCCAGCGCATCCGCGTCCGCAGACTGCACGCGGGCCAGTCCGCGGTCGGTCGCCACGGTGTAGCTGCCGCCCAGCGCCTGCGTGATCACGACGCGCGTGCCGGCGGTGAGCGTGACCTTGTTTCCGCTGGGAATCTGGATCGCTTCGACGTCGCGGCGAAGCTCGATGTCTGTGGTTTCGTTCATGGTTGAATGGTTGAGTCTTTTTTCAAAACGATCTTCACTTTGCCTTGGTTCGACTGCCCCTGGCTGAGCTGATCGAAAAGCGTGGGCGAGGGGATGCCCTCCGCCGCCGGGGCCGGTGCGGCGGCCTGTGCCTGCTCGGGCGCGAGCGCCGAACGCAGCGCGCCTTCGACGAGTTGCGCGCAGTGAATTTTCATCGGCGGCAAGGCACCGAGCGGCGCGGCGAGTTCCTGCCCCGACATGGCCATCGCCTCCTCGATCGTCTTGCCCGCGATCAACTCCGTCGCGACGCTCGCGACCGCAATCGCCGTCTGGCAGCCGAAGCTCTGGAAGGTCGCGCGGTCGATCACTTTTTTCCCGTCCTGTTCTCGAAATTTCACCCACATCCGCAGCATGTCGCCACAGTCGGGACTGCCGACCGTGCCCACCGCGTCCGCGCCCTCCATCTCGCCGAGGTTTTGCGGATTGCGGATCGCTTCTTCGATGCGTTGTTCGAGGCTGGGTTCCATTTTATAAATTAACCGCGGAGAACGCAGATTGCGCCGGAGAGTTCACGACAAGTCTGCGGCAAAAAGCTGCCCTCATTCCAACTCGTAGCGCGGCACGTTCGCATCGACCTCCTGACTCCAAGCGTCGATGCCTCCCCGCAAAGCCTTCACATTGGCAAAGCCGTGCCCGGCGAAATAAGCGACCGCGTCCATGCTCCGCGAGCCGTCGTGGTCGGCAAGCACGAAGCGCGTGCCCTTGTCCCATCGCGTTGTGATTTCCTGCATCAACTCCTGCGTGAACAACACCGCGCCTTCGATGCACGCCGCCTCGAACTCTTCGCGCGTCCGAATGTCGAGCAGCTTCACCGCGCCTTCCTGAAGCGAGGCGGCAAGTTCCGGCGGAGTCATTTGCGCTTTCGCGTCCTCCTCGTCGCTGCGCAAAATATGCGCGATGGCTTCGTCCACCGGCAGGTTTTCGTTGCGCGCGCAGACTTCGGCGAGTGTCTCGTCCGGACTGAACCCGCAACTGGAACAGCCGCCGATGTGATA
This sequence comes from Spartobacteria bacterium, assembly GCA_025350985.1. GTDB lineage: Bacteria > Verrucomicrobiota > Verrucomicrobiia > Chthoniobacterales > Chthoniobacteraceae > JANXWU01. Next base: position 1,754 of record JANXWU010000061.1, read on the forward strand.
CTTCACAAACAGCGCGCGGCGTGCGCCGGGAAAAGCGGCGAGCAGGTCTCGCATCGTGAGGCTGGGATCAATCGTGGTGACAGTCATCGGAGCGGCGATCTTAGCACACCGAAGAGCACCCGGCGAATGAATCACGCCGTCACTCCGGCATCTCCCGCACGACGCGCCGGGCGTCCTTGTCGTCGCGCAATCCCAAAAACACCGGGTGGCGCAACTTTCCATCACGCGTCCATTCCGAAAACTTCACCTGACAGACTAATGCCGGTTTGATCCAGGTGCAGCGCTTCATTTCCGCCGGCGTCACGTTCTGCGACCAGCGACCGCCGCGCTTCTCCGGCAGATTTTTGAACGGACACGCCGGAGTTTCGAGCTTCGCAAACTGCCGGTGCAAAGTTCCCAGCAGCTTCGCGCTAAAACCAGTTCCCACCTTGCCCGCGAACTGAAAATCCTTGCGATCAAAGTATCCAACGAGTAAGGCGCCGAAGTGTTTCCGCGCTCCTTGTGGCGGCGTGTATCCGCCGATGACGAACTCCTGTTCATTCAGACATTTGAGCTTGATCCAAGCTCCGCTCCGCACGCCGGCTTCATAAGTGGACTCCGCCCGTTTTCCGATAATCCCTTCCAAGCCCATTGACTTCACCTTCTTCAACAAGTCATGCGGATTGCCTTCGATGTTTGCCGAAAGCCGTAAAGGTTCCGAAGTTTGAGCCAGTAAACTCGCGAGCCGTTTTTTTCTTGCGGCGAGACCTTTGTTTCTTATGTCAGTCGAACCTTCACTGAGTAGGTCGAAGATATAGTAAACAATGGGCGGTCGCGTTGCGTCGATGTCTGATCCTTGCAAGAGTTGAAAAGAGGAGCGGCCTGCATCGTCCAAGGCCACCACTTCCCCGTCGAGGACAGCCTTGGAAACTGAAAGACCTTGGATGGCTTTTACGATCTCAGGAAAGCGCGCACCCAGATCTTTGTTGTTGCGTGAGAGTAATTGCGTTCGCTTCCCATCCTTGTAGGCCAGCGCTCGGAAACCGTCGAACTTCAACTCATAAAACCAATCGCCGTGTCCCGGCGGTTCCGCGACAAGTTTAGCCTTCATCGGCTCGATGAATTTGACTGCTGGTCGCGGCGGGTTTCGGCCCTTGGCAGTAAGTCTCGCTGGCTTGCGGTTCGACTCCCACATCGCGTCACGAATGCTGGCAATCTGCGCCATCGTGCGTGCGCTGAGGACGGACTCATCATCTCGTTTCTTGGTAATAGGTGTTAGGTCTTCACCGCTCTTTAGTAGGAGCCATTGTTTGTCCTCGTCTTTGATTCGGACCAGCGTCCACTCGCCCTTTAACTTGGTGCCCGCGAGCGCAAAGTGCAGCTTGCCTTTCTCCAAGTCCTTCAAAGGATGATTACTCAAAGCCTGATAAGTGCCTTGATCCCAAACCATGACTGTGCCGCCTCCATATTGTCCTTCCGGAATAATCCCCTCAAAGCCTGCATAGTCCAGCGGATGATCTTCCACCTGCACCGCCAGCCGCCGGTCTCCTTTCTTAAAAGGCACACCTTTGGGCACCGCCCACGACTTTAAGGTTCCGTCCAACTCCAGTCGGAAGTCATAGTGCAGCCGCGAGGCGTCATGTTTCTGAATCACGAACCGCCTCGCTTCGCTGGTCTTGGATTTCCCGCCGCCTTTCGGCTCCTTGGTCAAGCCGAAGTTCCGCTTGCGAATGTATTCTCGTAAAGACATCGGTTTTCTCCCTGCAACTTCTTCGCGCGCCGCCGTCGCGACACGCCTGTGCCGCTTAGCCGCAAAATGGGCAACGCGACCGGTACCGATGAATCCTCGCGGTGAAGTTCTTGGCGCGCGGGAAAGCGATGGCTATCCTTCGCGCCTGTGTCTTCCACCCGGCCCAACGCCACTCGCCGACTCTGGCTTTTGCCGGTTTTGCTGCTGGCCTGTGCCGCCATTTATTACGGCCTTTATCTTCGCTTTTGGTTCAGCCTCACCAACGAAGGCGGCACGGGTGCGATCACGGCGATGCGCATCCTGAATGGCGAGCGTCCGCTGCGCGATCTCGCCCTCGGCTACAACGTCCTGTGGTTTTATCCCATCGCCGCGCTGTTCAAAATCACCGGCCCAAATTTTCTCGCGATGCGCGCATTTTTCTTCGCGCTCTCGACCCTCGCCGCCCTCGCCGGTTACGGCACAGTTCGGCTGATCACCGGGCGCGCGTGGCTGGGGTTTGCCGCCGGCTTGCTGATGATCGTTTACCCCGGCACCCAGTTTAAAAATTACATTCCGCTGCTGGTCGGCCTAAACACCTGGATGCTCGTTCGGACGTTTCGACGGGAGGACGATCGTTGGAAAAAGTGGATCGCGGATGCCGCCAACGGCGGCGTTGTTTTAGGCCTGACCTTTCTCACACGCATCGACCTCGGCATTTTCTTTTTTGTGCTGTGGCTCGGAGCGCTCGCGCTGCACGGCTTCGATTGCCGGCGCGAGGTTGGAAAAACCGCCGGCCAAAGTTTGGCCGCGTTCGCACTCATCGTTCTGCTTGCTCTCGCGACCCACGTTCCGTTTTACCTCGTCGCGCGAGCGCAAGGATTCGCGGACGATTTCGTCGGTCAATACACCTCGTGGTTCTCGTTTTTTCCGCA
>JANXWU010000096.1 GCA_025350985.1 Spartobacteria bacterium
CAATAGCCTCGGGCGTGAGCGCTCGTTGGTACACACACAACTCTTGGACCCCATCCGGCTCGTCCGGATGGTGAACGAGGTTGAATAGCTATACTGGACCCCTTGGTGGGTGCACGTCAGCTTTTGTAGGTCAAACCGCGGAGGCGTCAGGCCGGCGGACGTAGGGGCATCCGGGGCGACGGGTGAGGTAGCGTGCCAAGCGGTCGTCGTCGCACAGCGCGGCTGCCCGTACTTGCAGGATTGCTTCCGCTCCGCTGGGGTCGTTCCAGAACTTCGCCGTTCCTTTCACGCGATGGTTGACCTCTTTGACCAGCGACTCCATAAGCGCGCTGGTCACGGGGAGGCCGAGTCGTCGATAGCGAGGATAGTCCATTCGCTCGCGGTTGTTCGTCAAGTACCGCAGCGCCGCGACAACGGGCTGTTGCGGATCATCCTCCTTCACGGGATGCTCGGCGTCAATGCCCTCTTCGGAGAGCCATTTCGCCAGCGCGCCGATCACCTCGTCCACGCGGCCTTGCCAACATGCCTCCGCCATGCCCACATAGCACTTCCAAATCTGCTCGGCCTCTGCGGCCAGCGCGGAAGCTGCCGTATAGAGATAATGCAGCGGATGGATGAAGTCCAAAATGGCGATGAAGGTGGGGAAATGCGTTTGCTGGATCGACCAGTTCCAAGCCAAACCATCACCGAGAAACGCCCTCGCCGCGGCCTCGAAGAAGCGGCGACGACGCGCTTCACTTTCAATCTGGAAGCCGAAGGCATGCGAATCGACCATGCTGCTGAGGCAACTGCGCGCGATGCGCTGCGGCCGCCAATCGGCGCGACGCGGCGGTTCTTCCGACGACGACTCGGACGACCGCGTGGGCACAGAAAGCGGCTCTTTTTCCGCCAATTTCGCCACTTTTGCCACATCGCAGAAGGCACGCGGAAGCTCCGGATGCGGGTCCGCGTCGAAGCACTGGTGCGTCATCCGCAGCAGGCAGGCGTTCTTCGTCTCCCGCCACTGCTTGTCATGCACTCCCGGTCCGCTGCCTTCACGGCGCGTATGGATGCGTCCGCCATCGCACTCCACCACGGCCAACGCCGGCGGTGCCTCCACAGTCTCGCATCCTGTTGCGGCGTTGTCGATTTCCGCATCACGCAAGGCGACGAGTTCGCTTCCCACCGTCCTCGTGATGCGTTCGATGGTCTTGGCCGACACTTCATTGCCGCCCAACTGCTTTAGCAGTAGTACTGCGCGATCAAAAGGCACCTCGCCGCCAGCGTACACGATCCGTTGAACCAGACTGGGCGTCGACTCGCGCGAGTCCAGTCCCAACGCTTCACGCTGAGGGAAAAAAATCCCGCCGACAGCGGGTGCAGTGTCCTTTCGGTTCCCACAGATCGAGCGGTCCGTCTGTGGACTCGACGGTCCGCCGTTTTATTTCCAAGTCGCAGGAAGCGCCGCACTTCGGGCAGGGCAGCGCCTTGGGAATATCCGCCGCCAACTCCCGCGCCGAACGCTCTTGGATTCGACAACTCAAATGGCTGCCGACCTGATGGGCCGCGGCCTCGATCTGACTGAAATGCACCTGCGTTCCGGCACCCCGCTCGGCCGCATGAAGATCAGCGGCGGTCTCGGCGGCCTCGCGCAACAAACGCTCCAATTTCCCCTTCAAATTTTTCGTCTTGTCGTCCATGACACCACTCCCTTGGGTTGAAAATCCTTACCTACGCACCCTCAGACCCTCCAGTTTAACCCACAAACCGCAAAATCTCCTATTGACGTTTCTTGCTCATCCAAACCCCGCGCAAAAGCTGACGTGCACCCGAGAGTGCCTGCTACTTTTACTCCATCTTGACGCCCGCCTCCTCATGCACGATAGTACGGCTAAAGGAAAACACCATGAAAAGTAAATTCAGTAGTTCCAAAATTGGCCTATGGTGAGTAGTTTGCCATAAGTCGTTCGTAGGTTTGAAGATCGAGTCCAAGGGTTTTGTTGGCTCCCAAGGCATTTTCGATGACCTGGGCGATCCAGTACAACATTTCTTGGAAGCGAAGCAGTTCGAGGAACAATTGCGGCTCTGCGCTGTACTTGGCTTTGGCGAAGCGAAAATGAATCCAAACCCACACGTTGCGAAGCACGAGGGCAATGCCCACGAACAACAATCGCAGTCGCGGATCGCGCGTGCAGGTCTTGATTCGCGCCTCGTTCATCTGGCGATAACTGGTTTCGATGCCAAAACGCTTGCGGTAGGTTTCGCGG
>JANXWU010000133.1 GCA_025350985.1 Spartobacteria bacterium
TCGCCTTTGTAGTAGGCGCTGGCGACGTGCGTGAGCTTGAACGCGCCAATGTTGCCAGTGCGCATGACGTGCGGGCCGGCGCATAGGTCGATGAAGTCGCCGTTCTTATACAAACTAATCTCTTCGCTCTCGGGAATATCTTCCAAGTTCCCTAGCTTGAACTTCGAGACATTGCCGGGGCGCTCACTGAGTCCGCCCAATCTTCCTTCCAAGGCGAGTCTTTGCGCCTCTTCGCGGCTCACCACCATTCTTTCAAAAACATGGTTGGCCTTGGTTTCCTTTTTCATCTCGGCCTCGATCTTTTCGAAGTCGTCTGGCGAGATGCGGTGCGGCATTTCGAGGTCGTAATAAAAGCCGTTCTCGACCGGCGGCCCGGCGGCGAACTGTGCCTCGGGCCAGAGGCGGAGGATCGCGGTGGCGAGGACGTGGGCGGCACTGTGGCGCAGTCGTTCGAGGTCGGTCATCTGCCCGCGTTGTTCGGGTGTTTTGCGTTCTTGTTCGGCCATGGCGGAATGGGATGAATCTGGAAACCAGGAAGCCAGGAAGGGAAAAGATCATTGGCTTTTCCCGACTTCCTGAGTTCCAAATTGCTTTGGAGTTGGAAAAGTAGAGTCCGCAGATTACGCGGATTTCGCCGATTGAAAAGCGCGGGGAGCGTGGTGAGTTCCTCAGTTTGTCATCTTGAGCGCAGCGAAGAACCTGACGCGCCGCGGCTCGGGCACGCCGCCCCGACGGCGAGAGTGCAGAGTTGACGTTGCTGCCAATCGCGTGAAAACTCCCTGCGCCATGACGGACTCCCCTGCGGAAAACAATTCCGACCTCGTCAAAAACTCCGTTCTCTACAAGGAATTTTTGGCCGAGCGCGAAGAGATTTTGCGGCACAAGTGGATCGAGAGCGAGAAGCGCGGCCACGACATTGGATTTGAAAAAGCCTTGCTGGACTGGATCGTCAAACATCGCTCCTCGTGGCGCGACCGGCGGCTGAAGGAGCAACAGGAGCAGCGCAACCACGTCAACGGCAACCCGAATTAGACGCCGCCGATTTTTCCTTTAATGCGATCCTGCGAGGTCGCGAAGGAACCCATGCCCGACCCTCAGCCGCCTTCACCAACCGCGACTCTCGTGCTCGACGCTCCTGCGATCGAGCGCGCGCTGCGGCGCATGGCCCACGAGATTATCGAGGCCCATCCAGACTTGGAAAAAGTCGCGCTGGCCGGGATTCCGCTGCGCGGCGTGGAGGTCGCGAAGCGGCTCATCCAGCACATCGACCAAATCGAAAAAGTGCGGCTTGAACTCGGCATCGTGGACACGGCGATGCACCGCGACGACATCCGGCTGCGGAGACAAATCGCGCCGATCCAGATCACGCAGCTTCCACACGAACTCGAAGGCCGCACGATCATTCTGGTCGATGACGTGCTGATGACTGGTCGCACGACGCGCGCCGCCATCGAGGCGCTGCTTTCCTTCGGCCGCCCCGACCGCGTCCAGCTCGCCGTGCTGGTCGATCGCGGGCACCGGGAGCTGCCGATGCGCGCGGATTACGTGGCCAAAAATTTGCCCACGTCGCTGGCGGAGCGGGTGTTCGTGCGATTTCAAAACGTCGATGGCGTGCCCGACTCCGTGTGGCTCGATCGCCTCCCGACCGGAGGCGCGCGTTGATGGAACTGCAAACTTCCACCGCTTGGAGCCGAAAAGATTTGCTCGGGATTGAAGAACTGTCCGTGGGTGAAATCACGACGATCCTCGACACGTCCGCGGCCTTCAAACAGGTCGGCGTGCGCGAAATCAAAAAAGTCCCGGCGCTGCGCGGCAAGACGCTCGTCAATTTTTTTGTCGAGCCGAGCACGCGAACGCGCACGTCGTTTGAACTCGCCGCCTTCCGTCTGAGCGCCGACGTGGTGAATATTTCCACCTCCACCTCCAGCCTCACCAAGGGCGAGACGCTAAAAGACACCGCGAAAAATCTCGAAGCTCTCCACGCCGACATCATCGTGCTGCGGCACAGCTCCGCGGGCGCGCCGAAGTTCCTCGCGGACCGGCTGCAGGCCAGCGTGATCAATGCTGGCGACGGCGCGCACGAGCACCCGACGCAGGCTTTGCTCGATGCATTCACGATCCGGGAAAAAAAAGGCCGCATTGAGGGACTGCATGTCGCGATCATCGGCGACATTTTGTTTAGCCGCGTCGCGCGCTCGAACATTCACGCACTGACTAAACTCGGCGCGCGCGTCACGCTTGTCGGGCCGAGCACCCTAGTGCCACGCACTTTTGAAAAACTCGGCGTCGCCGTCACGCACGACATCGACTCGATCATCGCCGACGTCGATGTGGTGAACCTGCTGCGCATCCAGCACGAGCGGCAGCGGAAGGAATATTTCCCCAGCCTCGGCGAATACACCGCGCTCTTTGGTTTGACCAAACAGCGCGCGGAAAATCTGAAACCCGACGCGCTCATCATGCACCCCGGCCCGATCAATCGCGGCGTCGAAATCGACAGCGACGTGGCTGACAGCGGTCGCTCGGTCATCCTCGACCAGGTCACCAATGGGCTCGCCGTGCGGATGGCGGTGCTTTACCTCTGCGCGGGAGTGGAGAAATGACTAAATCCCAATGACCAATGACCAATTCGATTTGAAGCGGCGCACGAAGTTATTCGCATTGCGGATCGTGAAAATGTTTTGCGCTTTGCCGAAAAAAACGGAGGTGCAGGTGATCGGTAAGCAAGTGCTACGTTCTAGGACTTCCGTGGGTGCAAATTATGCGGAAGCCGACAACGCCCGTAGCCGCGCCGAGTTCATTCAAAAATGGGTGACTCACTCAAGGAGCTATCCGAAACGAGCTATTGGCTCGAACTCCTCATTGAAGGCAGCATCGTTTCCGCAGTGAAGTTGAACCCGCTTCTTCAGGAAACGCGCGAACTTTCGGCGATCTTCGCCACGATCATTAGAAAAACTCGCGCTCGTGAAAATTAGTCATTGGTCATTGGGATTTAGTCATTCATGAAATCCACGCTCATCACCAACGGCCACATCATCGACCCGGCGAACGGGATCAACCGCGTCGGTGATGTTTATATTTCCGGCGGTAAAGTCGCGAAGATCGATCTTGACGCGCGGCTGCGGAAACATCCGCACGATCTGGACGTGATCGATGCGAGCGGGCTAATTGTTTGTCCCGGACTCATCGACATCCACGTGCATCTGCGCGAGCCGGGACAGTCGGCGAAGGAGACCATCGCGAGCGGCGCGCGAGCGGCGGCGGCAGGCGGTTTCACGACGGTCGTGTGCATGCCGAACACTTCACCGCCGGTGGACAATCCGAGCGTGGTTTCATGGATCAAGGAAAAAGCGCGCGACGAAGCGTGCGTGAATGTTTTGCCGACAGGCGCGATCACAAAAAACATCGCCGGCGAAGAACTCGCCCCGATCGGCTCCATGCACAAAGCCGGCATCGTCGCGCTCACCGACGATGGGCACTGCGTGCAGAACCACGAGCTGATGCGGCGCGCGCTCGAATACGCGCGGATGTTTGGCCTGGTCGTGATGGACCATTGCCAGGACTACAACCTCGTGGGCAAAGGCGTGATGCACGAAGGCGCGGTCTCGACGCTGCTCGGCCTCCCGGGCTGGCCGTCGGTGGGAGAGGAGATCATCGTCGCTCGCAATGCGCAGCTTGCGGAGTTGTGCGGCACCCCGATTCATTGCCAGCACCTGAGCGCGGCGGGCAGCGTGCGCATCCTCCGCGAGGCGCGAGCGCGCGGCGTCAAGATTTCTGGAGAGATTTGTCCGCATCACATCGCGCTGACTGACGAGTCCGTTCGCGACTTCGACACTGATTTCAAAATGAATCCGCCGCTGCGCTCGCAGTCCGACATCGACGCGCTCATCGGGGGCGTCGCCGATGGCACGATCACCATCCTCGCCAGCGATCACGCGCCGCACTGCGGTTTTGAAAAGGAGGTCGAGTTCGATCAGGCGCCGTTCGGGATCCTCGGACTCGAGACCGAGCTCGGCTTGTTCATCGACCTCTTGGTTCACAAAAAAAAGGCGGTGGACCTGGCGCGGCTCGTCTCTCTGTTCACCCGCGAACCTGCATCGTTGCTGGGTTTGGAGCGGGGCACCCTTTCCGTGGGCGCGGTGGCGGATGTGACGCTGATCGATCCCGACCTCGAATGGACGGTGGACAAAAGCGCGAGCCATTCACGATCGAGGAACACTCCTTTCCACGGCTGGGAACTCAAAGGGCGCGCAGTGCGGACGATCGTTGCCGGTGAGACGGTGTGGAAGTTGTAAGCTCTTTCTGCCGAGCGTCACGGTTTCAACAAACGTGGATCGAAGTAGAACTTCTCCACTTCACCGATGGCTATATTCTGAAAATGCGGGTGCGCTGGGTTGAGCAGGTAATTGCATTCTTCAGGAACGATCGCGCTGGGAACTTCCAAAATTGCGGACCCGCCGGCGCGCTGCCACTGGTCGCCGATGGCCCGTGCCGCCAAAGGCGGGGGATCTGCCCGCCAGAGAGGGGGCAACTCGGGGTTTTCGAGCCGGTGCATCAAGCGCTCGTCAAACTCGATGCGGAGGCACACAAACGCCGCCAACACTTGCGCGGAAGGCAAATGCACCAGCAGTTCCAGCGCCGCCAGTGCCTTCGTGGACGCTGTATAAACCAGCGGAACGCCGGGGGAATTCCAGCGCCCGCCGTACCGCCGCGCACCTTCGCCATCGAAGGCGGCGGACGCGTGTTGCGGTTTGAGAATCCGCCATGCCGTTCGCTTCACGAAAAGACGCCGTGTTCGATCCGCCCGAGTTGATTTTCCACTTCGCGCGCGCCCAATTCGGTTTCCGCATAATCCAAAGGTGTCGCGCCCGCGAACGCCTTTTGCGGACTGCGAAACCAGGCTTGCGCCGCATCGACATCCTCGAAGACCTGCACCGCGAGGTCGAACAGGCGACCCAGCCGGTATAACCGCTCGGATTCATGCATTTGCAGCCGCCCTTCCTGCTTGCGCCGCATCAGGGTGCGCATCGCCACCCCGATAATTTCCGCCAATTTCTCGGCGGAAACCCCGAATCGTTCCCGCACCCGCTCGAACAGCTCCACTGGCAATCCCTTTCGAAGCGTGGGGATCAGAGCATGGGGCATGACGGCGCCGAAGCTCGCCGTCTCAGCCACCCGGGGGGATTGCTCTTGAGGGTTGGACCGATAAGCAGTGATCTTCTTGTTTGCCATATGGCGTAATACATATGCCATTTGGCAAACCGGTTCAAGCATTTATTTTAAATGCTGTCCAAATAAGGGATGGTCAGCGGCCCCTGCGGGAGGACGGCGATGCGTCCGCTGCCGTTGAGCCTTTCCGCAATGGTCTGCGCGATGTCGCGGCACGGAGTCATGTGAGCGGCGCCAACAAGTTCGGCGTCGAGTCCGCTGAAAAGCAAAAGCTCGGCGCGCTGCTGGATCACGGCTTGGATTTGCACGCTCCACTGATCAGTGGCTTTGAAGCCGGGCTGGGCGAGGAGCGACAAAAGCGCGGCGGGACTGGCCGCCCGGCGCAGCAGTTTTTCGTAATGGCTGTTCGTCGGAAGGCCGTCGCTGCACTCAGCAGCAAGGATAATGGTGCCGCCGGGCTTCACGATGCGGGCGGCGGCAGCGATACCTTTCACGCCCTGGTAAAGATTCTGGTCCAGCGGATAGCCGCTCGCCGTGGTCACGACGACCTCAAAGGGCGCGTCGAGTTTTTGCATCGCCGATGCGCGCACAAACTCAATGCCGACTTTATGCGCCGCGAGCAGGTCGCCGGCGAAGATTCCGGTGATTTCCTTGCGTTCGTTCAGGGCGACGTTGAGCAAAAAACTCGGTCCCGGCCGCAGCGCAATGTCGCGCATTTCCTCCCAAATTGGATTGCCCTCGGTGATGCCGAACGCGGAGTTGGGATGGCCGATATTTTTGCAGCCGTGATTGCTGACGACCGTGTCGGTGTGCGCCACGCCGGGCATGATGCCCTTGGGTCCGCCGCTAAATCCCGCGAAAAAATGCGGTTCAATAAAGCCGGTGATGATCCGCACATCCGCCTGCGCGAGATGCTTGTTGATGAGCGCAGGCGCACCGGTCGTGGTCGTACCAAACTGCACGCACGCCTCCACATTTTCCGGCTCGTGATTGAGCACGCGCCAATTTGCGACCACCTCCGGCGTGAGCATTTGCTCCAACTCCTCACGCGTGTTGGGACGATGCGTGCCGAGGCCGTTGAGCAACGTGACCTGTCCGCGCTGGACGCCGTTTTTTTCCAGGTAACCGAGCAGCCACGGGATGATGCGCTCATTGGGCGTGGCGCGCGTGATGTCCGTAAAAACGATGCAAATGTTCGCCCCGGGCTTTAACCAGCTTGCGAGCGATCCCGTGCCGATGGGTGAGTCGAGTGCGGCGAGAAGCGCGGCCTTTTCATCCGCGAGACCGGCCTGATGCGCGGGCTCGATGACCGTGGTGCGCTCGGCGGGAAGTTCGACCGGCAGATAGCCGCGTCCGTAAGCGAGTTGGACTTTCATGAAGCGGGAAGGGTGGTTTGCATCCTCGCCGAGGAGACACGATAAATCCACACAACCTTCCCGCCGCCCGCGCTGGCGAATCAGCCACCCGCCCGATGAAACCAAACGCCTTTCTCAACTTGTTTGCCGTCGCGCTCGTCTTGCTGGCCACAAATCTTTTCTCCGTCGCGGACGAGCTTTTTCCCGGTGGCAATTTTGAAGCGCCGGTGGTGGAAGCGCGCACAACACAGGAAAAAGGCGGCGACCCGAGCAACGGCGGCAAAGGGCCCGCCTGGCTCGCCCTGACCCACAAGCCCGACGAGGCGGGCGGGAAGTTCACGGCGGGCCTCACCAACGAAATCGCGCACACGGGAAAGCAGTGCCTCTTCATCGAATGCGAAAAACTCACTGGCCCGTATCAATCCGTCTCCCTTCAAGCCGCACCCGTGGCGGTCGCGCCACGGATGCAATATCGCGTCGGCATTTGGGGTCGGCTGGATGAAAAAAATCCGCTCAACGTGACGGAGCACTCCCTCGCCGCCAAGGTGCAGGTTGATTTTTTCAAAGCCGACAAAGTCACGCCGGCGGGCGACTCCGCCTATGCGGGTCAGTCGCTGCCTGGTGCAAAAGGCCGGCCGCCTCTGTTCAGTGCGCAGAAGTGGAGCGAGTTTTGGATGGAGGTCGCCACGCCGGAGGAAGCCGCGTTCGTGATGGTGACTTGGCGGTGGGAAACGGGCGGCGAAAAGGGCGAAATCAATGGCGTGATGTATTTCGACGACGCGAGCGTGCAGGGCGCGCCGGCATCTGCCGCGCCGTCCAGTCCTGCAACAAAATAGTGGCAGCCTCTTCGTTCGCATGAACCGCATCGGCACGCAGGGAGCGAACTATCAGACGCACCGCGGATTGCCGGAACTGGCCGGCATTTGTCGAATGACCGACGCGATTCATCCCGGCCTGAGTGTCGATGAATGCGTGCGCCGGCTGAAGCGCTTTCACTACGCCTTCAGGCGGCTCCACGAGACTTTCGTCGCACACCTCACGGCGGAGCCGGTCTATGAGTTGAAATCGGCGTTCAGTCTGCACGCCCATCTTTGTGCCGAGCACGCCGCCGCGCTGCGCAAACGCGTCGGCGAAATGCGCGAGCCGCCGCTGGGGTTGGACGTGGTGCCGCATCCCGGTCTCGCGCTTTTTTTCGATGAAATCCTGCGCGCTCCCACCACTGAAGAACGCGTGGCGGCCATCTACGAAAAGGCCGTGCCGGCGCTGATCGAGGCGTTGCAGCAGCATGCCGCCGACACGAACAAACTCGCCGATCATCCGTCCGTCCGCGTGTGCCGGTTCGCACTGCTCGAACTGGACGATCTTCGCGCTTTCGGCCAGCGAGCGACGGCCTGTTTGCTCGATGAAAATGCGCGGAAACAATTCGCGCCGTGGCTGGCGTTGCTCGACCGCAACCTTGCCCGCGCGGGCGGGCTCGACGGCACGCAGGAGTTTTCCGAACAACCCGCGGAGCAAAAATATTCGACGCGGGATTTCGTGTTCGACCGCGTGCCGAGGCGCGACGAGCGGTTTCAGGATTCGTTCAACATGGGCGTCAACGCCGAGGCTTTTCTTTACGATCCCAAATTTCCCGCCGAGCCAAAGGTGCTGATGATGTTTTACAAACGGCTGCGCGAAATCGACGTGCCCGAAATGATGGCGAGCATCATCACCGAAACCAAAGGCAAGCCGTGGGAATATTACCGCGAACTGACGCGGCAGCTTTGGGACGAGGCGCGGCATGCGATGATGGGCGAGGTGGGCTTCGTTTCGCTCGGTGTCGATTGGACAAAGATTCCGATCAACTTCACCTGGTCGCGCGGGCTGAACACACAACTCACGCCGCTGGAACGCCACGCGGTGCTTTATTTCATCGAGCAAGGATTGATGCCGAAGACCGGCAAACGTTTCGAGTGGGAGACCGCACTCGCTTCGCAAAATCCACTCGCCGGATTGTTCCAAGACTACGACTGGGCCGACGAAGTCCTCCACGCGGCGATTGGACGAAACACCTACGTCAAAGAAATGGGCGACGCGAAAAAGGCCATCGAGTACGGCGACGCGTGCTGGTCAAAGGTGCTCGTCGATTGGAACGCGTGGCGCGAAGAGGGCTTCACGCAGCATCGCAACTGGTGGCCGGAAATTTACGCCGAGGCCTGCCGCGCTGCGGGCATCGAGCCTGATCCAGCGGTGCTCGCCTACGACACGAGTTACGAAAAGACGCGCGCGGATTTGAAGACCGTGTCGGGGTAGTCTTCTACTTTCCCGCCTTCACTTCCCCGCACGCGATGCGCGCGCCGGCTTCACCCGCCGGCTGCGATTTCAAGTCGTCCTCCTTCGCGTGAATCATGATGCCGCGACCGAGAATCGAGTTCTCGCCTTCGAGCGCGATCATTTTGTCCACGCGCTCGTATTTCGCATTACCGTCCGCGTCCGCTTCGAGATTGCCGAGATCGCCGACGTGGCGCTGCGCATCGTCCGGTCCGCCGTGCATCGCTTTCGCCGGATTGAAATGTCCACCCGCCGAACTGCCATCGGGCTTGGTGCAATCGCCTTTTTCGTGGACGTGAAAGCCGTGTTTGCCCGGCGTGAGTCCTTTGATTTCCGCGACGACGCGCACGCCGCCTTCGACCTTCGTGAACGTAACCGTCCCGCTGACTTTGTTGTCGCCGAGCCCGTGAACTTCGGCCTCGGCTTTGGTGACGGGTTCCGCGCGAACGGCAAAAGTTCCAATGGCGAGCGCGATGACGAGGAGGGGGAGAGTTTTCATGTGGTGGATGTTACCCGGAAATCGCACCACAACCGCGAGTTGCGTGCTTGGTGTGGTCGCGGCGCTCTGGTCAGCGTCGCCATTTCCTGAAACCATGCCGACTCGCCCTCCCTCCGACCTCCTTCAGCCTCGCTCCCACTCGGAGAGTGGGAACGAGTCGAAAAATCGCCCTTCACGCCGGAGGACAGACTGGAAGCAGATCACGTCCTGCCCTGCCGCCCGCTCTTTCCGAGGGAAAACCCATTTTCGTGACCATGCAGCGCGGTTTCATGGTCATGCAACGCACTTTCATCGCTCTGCAACGCATTTACATCACGATGCAGACGGTTTTCATGACCACGCACTCCATTTACATCGCGATGCAAGCCGGTTGCATGGCCATGCAGTCCATTTACATCACGATGCAGACGGTTTTCATCACTACGCAGTTCATTTACATCGCGATGCAAACCAGTTTCATGGCCATGCAAACGTGCTGCATCACGATGCAAGACGGTTACATCCCTATGCAAGCGCGTTGCATGACTATGAAAACGATTTTCAGCGTGATGAAAATGGGTTTCAGAGTCGAAAACCTCGGAAGCCTGTCTCTTTCTACGCACTTTGGGCCCAAGTCCGTGATTTCCCGCCGTTTTGACTCGAAACCGCCGAAAAATATCGCCCCCCACCCCCCATTGACCGCCCCGCCCGCACCGGCGCTCCCCGTCGGGGCGTGGGAACGAGTCGAAAACAAGACCAAACGTGCGGCGGATTCCATTCCCCCAATATACGACCCCGATATGCGACCCCGATATGCGACACGTCGCCTATCATGGAAGCCGAAATTGCCAACCCACTTTCCCAGTGAAACTTAAAAAGATCGTCTTCCTTGATATGCGACCGCAAAAGTCGTCTAATCATAGGTTAGGCGTTCTCGCACATGAACACTACTGAGAGAATTGTTGAGTCCTATTTCCGCATCTGCCGTGATTGCTTCACCGCACCCGACATCAAAGTTCTGAACGGTAACAACCGCCAGATTGACCTACTCGCATACAACCGCGTCTCGAAAGACGTTTTCCACGTCGAGACTTCCGTCACTCATTGCGAGAACTGGTGCCCTACGCTCACGACGCTCGAACAGAAGTTCGACTTCAAGTTCCTCGGACGCCCAGAACCACGCGAAGGCAAGAACACGGACTACGCGAAGAACAAGACTTACGAAGCACACATCCACGCGACCTACCGCAAGTATGGCATTACGCCCGCCGAGGTTCGCCGCGTTTGGTGTTGCTGGGCAGTCCGCGGCGACCATGACTTGCCAGCGTTCATCGCCACTTACTGCGCATCACGCAATCTCACTCACCACCCAATCGAGATTCTTAGCTTCCGCGATACCGTCATCCCGGCGTTGCAAGACAGCGTTGGCAGTTCCAACTACGAGGACGACGTTCTGCGCACTTTCAGCTTACTCCGAGAGCATGAGCTTCAGACAATCCGACCGAACGCCTAACCCCTATGGAAGTTTGCAAGGTGAGACTTGCTAACTAAGTGTGTTTGGTTGGGTGGGCGTTCCATGGCGATGGCTTGGGGGGTGTGCGGGGTGGGGCAGATGATTGCGAGCGCAACCCTCCTCCGCGACCGTCTGAGGGCTTGTGCTCGAAAGCATCTGCCCACCATGCAACCAGCACGCCATGTTGCTTTTCACCCCCGCGCAAACCCTGCGGGCTGCCTGCGGCAGTCTATCTCGCTCCGCTCGAATCCGCAGTCGCTGGCTCGCCCGAAAGGCACCTGCCTCCACTTGTCCCGTCCGCCGCCGCCTCGGAGCTTGGGGTCGTGAGGTGCTTCTGCGCTTGCCCAGAAATCCGAGAGGTCTATTTTTCCCGCATGAGCACCGTTCACGAAATCGAAACTGCCATCAGCAAGCTCTCTCGGGATGAGCTTTTGTCCTTCCGCGACTGGTTTTCCACGTTCGACGCCGCCGCTTGGGACAAGCAATTCGAGCAGGATGTCGCTGCCGGACATCTGGACGCCCTCGCCGACGAGGCCGTCCGTGACCTGCGCGAGGGACGCTGCCGAGACTTGTGAGGCACCGCACCAACCCAAAATTCTGGCAGTTCCATGCGCAACTTCCCGAGGAGATTCAGCGACTGGCGGACGAGAATTACGAACTACTCAAGGCCGATTCGCGGCATCCGTCCCTCCACTTCAAGAAGGTCGGCAGGATATGGTCGGTTCGTGTCGGCG